>JARQZL010000118.1 GCA_029984855.1 Archaeoglobales archaeon
CACAAGAGATTCTTAAAGATGGATTTTACACCTCCCTCCTTAAACTCGGAGGAAATAGTTATAGCGGTCGATTCTACAGGAATCAAAGTACACAACAGGGGAGAGTGGATGAAGGAGAAACACAGGAGGAGAAGGGGATGGATAAAGATCCATCGCAGTTGACGTTGAAACAAAGCAGATCGTAGCTTACGAGGTGATGGACGAGCAGGTTCACGATAACAAGGTCTTCAAGGGTTTGGTTGAGAAGTCCTGCGAGAAAGCTAAAGTAAAGAGGGTTCTTGCCGATAAAGCGTACGATTCTTACGATAACTTCGAATTCCTTCAGTCAAGGAGTATAGATCCTGCCATTCCTGTGAGGTAGGAGCAATAGACATCCTGATCCATCCTCACAGTGAAGAAGCGAGGAAGCAGAGGGATTTCGATAAGTGGAGGGAAGAGAAAGGGTACGGGTTGAGGTGGATGGTTGAAACTGCCTATTCTGTCTTTAAGAGGTGCTTTGGAGAGTTCGTTTCAGCGAAGAAATGGGATTACATGCTTGCAGAAATCGCAGCTAAGGTTTGGATATACAACTCGTTGAGGGCTGTTCTCTGCTGAAGGATGTTGATCTGAAGAGAAGGGAGAAGCTAATTAAGAATTAGTCGACAAAGCACTGAGAATTTTGAGATAGTAATAAAATATTAAAATAAAGGTTTTAAATCTCTCCTTGCGAACGTCCACTCAACTTCTCTGACACGCAACTCCTCGCCAGGAATATGAACGAGATTTGAAAGCTCATCAACAGTGAGAATGTCCTTCCTTCCAAACCGAGATATCGTCATACATCTTTCCTTCATCCTTTCGAGCTCTGCCTTCTGATTTCTAGGTGTTACGAGCTTAAATCCCTGATCTGCAACAGGATTGTAAAAGAGGTTGAAGAATGGTTCGAAGTTATTAATATTTGAGTTCTCTCCAAATACTGCAATCCTTACTTCTACTACAAACGCTGGTTGTGATGCTCTACTAATTATTTGCTTAGCAAGCTCTCTCTCAACAGGACTTTGGACTATCTTCGGTTCAAGCCATCCTACAACCTTGCCCTTCATAAACTCCTCAGCAACCTTTACTGCCTTACTCATCCACTGCTGCGGAGCAGGAGTGAAAAGAACTTGGTAAATCGCCTTATGTCCGATCATAGCGGTTAGAAGAGCGTTGAAAGGATCTTCATCTATATCACTTCTCAGCGGGAAGGAGTAATCTCTTCGAAGAGTTGCCTTCATCACGCAGTACTCTTCATCGCAGTACTCTTCATCTTCGATGAAATCCTTGTCCGGCTTATTTATCTCTGCCGAAGGATAGAAGGACGTTATCCTCTTTCTCAGCTCGATTTCTGGTTCGCTAGAGCACATTCTAATCTTAGCTTTATCCTCAAACCATATCTCAAAGCTGTAGACGCCTCTTATTGTTCTAAGGAAGTCTTTGGCAGGATCCAAACCCCTAGCATGCTTGTAAGGTCGAATGGCAATGAGTGTGGAGGGATCGGCACACTTCTTAATCCAGAACATAAAGATCTAAAAAGGAAAATGAGTTATCGCTTTCTGAGCAAGTATGCAGTTGCTGCAAGCCCTGCTAAGGCGAATACGGCTTCAAACCCTGGAATAGGAAGTATCTTTTTCTTCGTTTCAGTTGGAGTTGGCGTCATCTTTTGCGTAGTTGTTGTAGCTATAACTGTCAGCGAAGCAGTAGCATTTCCAGCCTTGAGCGTATAAACTCCCGACTTTACCGTTATCTCGAACTTAACTGTCTCTAGCGAGTGAGCATCAACTGTTACAGTTTTGCTGGCAATGGGTTTATCGTTCAAGTACAGCTCGATCTCCTTGCTCCCTTTGGCATCACCCTTGTTCACAACAACATCAACTGTTACGTTGCCAGCTGATACCTTATCTGGAACGATTATATCCTTAACCCCAATGAGAGGCTTTGGCAGCTCAGAAACCACTACCACCTTTTTCAGATCGCCAGCGGAAATTACGTGAGTTCCCTTGCCGAAAACGTGCTTTATTGTAAACGTCTTCTTTGCACCAGTATCGAGCTCAGCGTGTATGGTCTTTATCGTTTCTCCATCAACCGAGACATTTATGCTTGCATTGCCTGCAAGCAATCCAGTATTCTCCACAACAACCTCTATTTCAGCCTCTGCTCCCGTGTAAAGAACTTCAGGAGTTACATTGATGGATTTAACGGATATCTCAGCCCTTGCATCGGCCGGGATTAGCTTAACTTTCTTCACCACTAGAGCATCGTCCTGAGCGTCGTAGTAGCGTGCGTAAACAGTATCTGGTGGGATGTCGTAGTACTCAAACGGGCTGCCAGCAGTCGTTCGCATGATATCTCTCACGTAAATCGTGTAGTTGCCCGACCATAGCTTGCTCGTATCAATCTCCACAACATCGTTACCCTTAACGGCAACCTGATACACTGAAATCCTGTTTGCCCCTTCCATCACAACGTAGAGCGGTGATTGATAGTCCTCGTCCCTGTTTGTCGTAATCTTTATCTCAAGCTTCTCTCCAACCTT
>JARQZL010000119.1 GCA_029984855.1 Archaeoglobales archaeon
CTTCCGTGACACTGAAATGGACGGGAAGAGACAGGAATGTGTAGGTTCGGGTGACCAGGCAGTGCCTCTTACCTGGCTGGAGGACACGCTCGAAACCGCGGGGCGGTGCGGAGTCAGTGAGCTGGCCGGCAGCAGGTGCATTCTGCTCCGGAAGGTTGCCCGTGCGTGGCTTTTGCGGGCGTGCAGGGTGTGCAGCTGGCAGGAATCGTCAGGGTGTGCAGCTGGCAGGAATCGTTCCTCCGTCGGAGATTGTTTTCCAGAGCCTCTCTGGCTCTCTGAATATACAGGCTCTGAATATACAGGCCGTAAGCGGCTGGTGACCCCCATCATTCACCTGAAAAAAACTCCTTAAAGGAGGTTTCGTGAGGAGGGTGAGGAACGGTAGGAACTTGTTTTACACCGTCACTGAAGAAGGTGTCTGAATCTGATTTGGATGGATCTGGATGGATCTGTATCTGCAGATCGTAAGACCGAAAGTACTTATCTGGATTGAAGTACTACTGACATGAGTGCAGAATCTGCAGGCAGGAACGGGCTCGTCCTGAAGCGTTCAGATTGTGGCGTTCTCAGGGAGCTTTACGATGGTTCGGTTCTCACAGTCGTTGAAGAGTACGGGGGAGTTAAGAAGAAGGCGAGCTACCCGCTATCCAGGAAGGAAAAGTGGAGACTCGCGGAGTTCCTCGGGAGGTGAGGTTGTGGAGAGAAGGTGCTCGATCTGCGGCAGGGAGCTCCGCGACGACGAGCCCGACTACTACCTCGATGTGGGTCTCGTCTGCTACCAATGCTACGTGAGTTGCAGGGACTTCTGAGGCTTTGTCTGATTGACTACAGGCGGCGGGTGGAGTGGGGATTCTCTGAGGTGATTTCGTGGAGATCGTCCTCTTCCCGTCCGAGAACGGCTACTCGGGTATCCTGAAGGGGGATAGAGGGGTGTTTCGGGAAGTGCTCTGCAGGAAGTCGGGAAAGGCTTCCACGGGGGCTGAAAAGTACGTCCTGCTCGCAGGGGGCGTCGCGATAGGGACGATCGTGGTCGGTGAGCCGAAGGGGGTGCTGCGCATTGGCACGCAGATGGGAAAAATTATCGGCACGGCTTACGTCGGCGGCAGGAAGATCACGCTTGGGGAGTTCACGTCGAGGAAGAAAAGGAAGTACCTGAAAGGAGTTGAGTAAACAGGTGAGTAAACTTGAGTAAACTGCGAAGAGGAGGGCAAGGAGGAAAAAGCCTGAAAGAATTTAACGGAATTAAACAAATGAGAACAGAGCGGCTGGAAGAATTGCTACGTCGTCCTCAATCCTGAGCTCCCCCTTCAGCGTAATGAGTATGCCGTGCCCCGATCTGAATCTTGAAATCGCGCTGCGAACTCTCTTTACGTCTGAACCCTTTAAACTTGAAGTTACTTCGATCGGTATTTTATCCCCTGTGACGATTTGTTCAAGCACGAAGTCTACACTTTTTTTATCAGCACCATACGAGATCGTGTAAGGTGTACTCAGCGTATCGATAATCCTCTTTAAATACGATGCCACCAGCGTTTCGAGAAGGATTCCCATTGCTTCTTCTCCACCCGCACCGCCGACCAGATTTCGGATTGCTGCGTTGATCGTCGGGGTTGCGAAATAGTATTTCAACGGCTTTCTTACCTTAATTCCGGCTCCGTTTGACGGCAATAGTCTGAAAATGAGGTGCGTTTTCTCCAGAGCATCGAGCATTGTGCTGACTGTTGTAGGAGAGACCCCCAGCTTACCGGCGAGATTGTGGATTGATAGGCCCCCCGGCTTCTGTATGGCTAAGAACGTTATAAGCCTCATAACACTCGGAATATTTTCGGTCCTCAGACTGGTAACGGGTGGAAGGTCAACTCTTACTATCTTCTCCACGATCTCCCAAACCTTTCTGTAAACTGTGCTCTTATCCATTTCAATCCCGAAGGCAAAGCCACCAGCTTCGAGATAGTTCCTGAACTCAACCTGAACATCCCTGCTGCCCTTCTTTGCAAGACTGAGTCTGATAGAGTTGTAGAGCTTATTCAAATTTTCGAATCGCCCCTCAAATACTGCAGATCTAATGGTTGCAGCCGTTCCACTTGGAGGATAGTAGCCGTATTTAAGGAGCAGGTATTCCGAGAAGTTTAGAGGATAAACAGTCTCTCTAACCACACGCCTGACAAGGTCGGGGGTCATTTCCATAGCAATGCTTGACGATCCCGTGACAGCCATAAACAAGTTTTTGGTCCGATCGTGGAGTACTTTAACTGCCGTCTGCCATTTTTTGTCAAAGTGGGCTTCGTCCACCAGCAGAAACGTGCGATCTTCCAGTAGCTCCGGAGTTTCGTCGAGTACGTCAGAGATGTACGTCATTGCTATGTCATAAAATGACGAACCTAGCAATTCAACGACCTCATCAAGTGAGACATACAGAACTCTGTCTTCACTCATTTTCCTCTCTTCCGTCAAATACCTGTAGAGTTGAAGGAGAGCTGTCGTCTTTCCCGTACCCCTCAGGCCAGGGAGGATTATAGTTTTGTCGTCTAGAGACCCTTTAATAAAGTTGTCGCATCTTTTTTTTAGTGAGATGTAGAATCTTCTCTTAGGAAGGTCCACTCCATTTTTTCTTGTATGTATGTTTGCCAGGTTTCTGGCATCAGCTATTTTTCTTATCACGTATTCTCTCAGTTCCATTTTGTCCACTTTACTGGACAGTTATATAAATATTGCTGTCCACTAAAGTGTACAGTGCTATAAATACTGTTGTCCATTTAACTGGACAATCTTTGCAGTCGGAATAGCAAAGATTACTTCGTTTGATTTTGGGGGCAAACGAACCAGGGAGTAAATTCACCCTTGGAGGTAAAATTTCCGCTGGCAAAATCGCTACTTCGCCCTCTCTGCCAGCCTGTTACCCGGGGTAAGTCGTCCTGAAATGTTGATTGCTTACCGGGGGTAAGTAATTTCGCCAGCAACCATATGTTACCGGGGGTAAGTTGTTGATTGCTTACCAGGGGTGAAATGTTGATTACTTACCGGGGTAAGTAATTGTGTTTCTTGATTGCTTACCGGGGGTAAGTTGTCGTCCTGAAATGTTGATTGCTTACCGGGGTAAGTAATTGTTGGATTACTTACCCGGGTGAAATATTGAAGCCGCGGGGATCGGCGGCGAGTGAAAATCCTGAACACTCCTCACGTTTTGTTAAGTTGCTGGGAAACAGCTGACTACTCTGATTGATTATCCTATTTACAAATCGCAAAGCATATATATTATCATACTCACCCTTAACCGGTGGTAATTGATGATCTCCGGATATCATCCTTCCAGGTTCTCGATTGGAAAAATCAGGATTCTTCTTTTTCTATTCAACAGCGAAGATCCTGCGGGCAGGAGCTTTGGGGATATAGTAGCCGGTTGTGGTTTGTCGGCGAAAAACACGTCCAAGCACCTGAAAACACTCCTCAAAGGAGGTTTCGTGAGGAAAGTGAGGAACGGTAGGAACTCGTTTTACACAATCACTGAAGAAGGTGTCAAGGTCCTGAAGAGTGGTTCGATAGACATGATAGACATCGACTGCGAGAATGATCTCAGCATGGAGAGCCTCAGGTCCCTGTTTGAAGGTAAAAACCTGAACCAGTTAGAGCTTAAAGCCCTTGAAAGACTCGGTTACGTGGTGTTGGGCGTTGGAGGTAACGTCAGGATCACTGGACGAGGGAAGGAAGTTCTGAAGAGGTTTTACGTGCAGGAGCTCAAAAGGGTTGTGCAGGCTCTGGAGAAGCTGGGAGTCAGAGTCAAACGCAGGGACGGGAGTCGTCAGGAAAGCAGGACGGAGCCGGTGGCAAAGTCAAAATCAAAGTCAAAATCAAAGTTAAAGTTAAAGTCAAAGTTAAAGTCAAAGGCAGAGGTAGATGCAGAGTCAGGAGAGGAGTCAGGAGAAGCAGGAGAGGAGGCAGGAGAGGCAGAGGAGGTAAAAGAGGTAGAAGAGGCAGGAGAGGTGGAGGTTGGATCAAAATCAGCAGAGTTGGACCAAGAGCCGGACTGGAAGGTATACTGTAAAAAGATAGCCGGGTCTTTCGACCTGCTGAGGGAGCGCTTGAAGGAGAGAGCTACCTTCTCGGACGGCAGGCTGGTAATCCACGACCCACCTTACGTAATCAGCGTGCTGCCGGATGGCTGCGTCTTCTTCGACCTCGAGGTCGGTGGTGAAGAGGTCGCGGCTTTAACCAGAGATGGTTTGCGCATCAGCGTGGAGGAGTGCGCCGAGGACGTCGAGGAGGAGGTTAGGGAGTGGTGTGTTGCTCTGGCAGCCATCGTCGGCGAACCCTTCAATACCGCTTTCAGGTTGGCGGAAGCGGCCGTGGCGGTGTAATCGATACGACAGGTAGCGGAGTAATCGGCAGCCCCGTAGGGTAGAGGGTCAATCCTGCCGGACTCTGGAGGAGTGGGGGGCTATAACACCTC
>JARQZL010000012.1 GCA_029984855.1 Archaeoglobales archaeon
CACCTCCATTGGCCGCTCCGTACGAGCATGTTCCAGAATTCAGCAGGTCAACTGTACATTCATCTTGGGCATTACCTGCACACCCATCACCGCATTGAAGACCCGCTCCCCCAGTATAATATCTCTGCCCGGTGGGGTCAAAATACCAATCGGTTCCACTGGCAACACCAATAACATCATGATATTTCTGACCCAATCCAAGAACGAATGTCGAGGCTTCCCCAATACAATACAGCTTTGTCTCCACCTCTTTTTTGCCTTTGGTTACGTTCACAGCCTTGCTGGTTGTGTTCACGGGCTTCTCTGCGTTTGCTGCCGTTGCCACTACTACACCTACTATTGCCAACACCAGCAGAATTCCAGCTACCCATACCCTTCTCACATCCCATCACTCCAAATCTTTTAAGATTGTATTAAGTCTTATCCTATTTAACATTTCTGACCATATCTTAAGAATTATTCTTTAATTTTCATATTCTCAAGTCATGGTCAGAAAATTTATATAGGTGAAGGATTTATGGTAGAAGAAGAAGTGGGAGATGAAAGCAGGTTGAGAGGGAGAGTATTGGCAATACTACTGGTGTTGGCGATACTTGGAGGTGTAACAACAGCGATGGCTAATTTCAGGGAAGCGAACACATGCTTGGATTGTGGTGCAGGTGCAGCTAAGAACCCAGAAATACAATGGCTCGTTAATAGTTCGAACACGCTTTTAAAAGCACCGGAGGAACTTACAAAAGAAGACTTGCAGAAGCTTTACAGGAAATACAATATAACGGAGAATGACATAAAGTTTGCCGAAGGCAAGTTGCCACACTATTTGGAGGGGACAATACTCAGTGGCAAGGTGGCAACAATGGGAAAGGTAACGAAGGAGGGGAAGATTGAGGACTGGACAGACCCCCTCTTCTACAACTGGTGTGTAAAGAATAGTTACAAGGTTATACCTGCCGCAAAAGCCCTTGAAATAGAAGAAAAAGCTAGAAAAGATTATATCAGGAAATACGGTGTCAATCCGGCAAATCCAAAGGTTGTGATTGTGAATGAAATTCCTTTGCCAAAGGAGTACGTTAGGGATCTCATTTTGAGCGGAAAGCTAACGCCTGAATACACAACCTTAGCAGTAGAGGACAGATGCGATCCAGATGCAAGTTCTAGAACGGGACCGTGGGCTGTAAACGATAAGCTGTACTTGTGGATTGTTGAGGCGAAAGGAGATCAAAAACCAGTTGAAGCGTACTTGCAAGACACAGTCAATGCTTATGCAAGATTTTACCAGTTCAGTCCAGGCACCTTGTACTACTACCACTTACAAGACTACTGGGATGCGAGCGATGTTACGCCTTGGGATAACTCATCGAAACTGCTTAGAGACCTTGCTAAAGACACTGGCGGATTAAGAGATGATTACAACGACAGAGATCCAACTAACGATATCGTAATAGGCTGGGTAAAATTCGCCGACCACAACGGTAGAGCTGATTGCAATGGCTTCTTCAGCGTCGCTGCAACGAGCACCTATGTATGGACTTGGCCACACGACAGTATTGCCCAGCACGAAATTTCGCACAACTTCAACGCTGGAGAAGGTGGAACTTGGCCTTGGGAAAATGGCTATACAGAATGCATAATGAACTACTGGTACGCTTTCTGGGGAACTGATAAATGGTGTACTACCCACTGGAATGTAGTCAATGGAAACATAAACGGATACTGGGAGTAGTATGCGGGACGAAAGGGAACAAATGCCAGAAGAGAAGGTAATTAATGCCCATCCTAACTATTACTTTATATTTTTTATGCTCGGTATAGCTTCATTATTACTCGGTTTTCCTATCGGCAGCTTGTTGCAGAGTGTTGGAGGGGGCGTTGGAGGGGGCGTTGGAGGGTTTATTGTTGCATTAGTATCAACTTGGGTGTTTTTAATCACCGCATTTTTGTTCGTTAAAGCTCCAAAAGCTGTAAAAACTGCACTTCTAGCATCTATTTTTATCTTAATTTTAAACTTGTATCTCTTCTATGTTAATGGTGCAAATTTTGCGTACTTTCTTCTATGCACTTTTTTCACACCCCTTTTTCCTCTTCCGGTTTTTACAATTATCCTGCTGATTTTCTCCTTTTTTACAAAAAATGAGACTCGTTTTGCTTTGAGAGCCATAGCGATCTCCTATATTGGTTTGGCAATAGCCATTAACGCCCCGCTATTTATGGCGTTGTTAATGGGCACACCGACTACGGATGTGGTTGCTCCGCCAAAAACAACCACAATTAGGATAGATAAGCTAGATTGCGAGCCTGAACACTACTCTGAATTGTGTGAAGAGGACTTGGAAAAATACCCTATTTTAAAAGAGGCGTTGAAAGAAATTGAGGGAGGAAAGACAAGAGTACAGTATGAAGTGCCGAGAGACGTTGGCCAAGCCATCGCAAACTACTTGATAGAGAAGCAGGATTTTGCTTGCTGTTCACCTTATCTAGCACAATTTAAGTACAAAGGAGGGTTCTACGGCTTCAATCTCGTTGATTGGAGATAAAGATATCAAATTGTTTTTTATCTGTAGTTGTACTTAGATACTGGAGGTATTTTCCTTTAAGCCTTTCGAGATAGTTCGCTTTCTATCGAATGTTTTCGCTGGTTTTATGTTTAGGATCCCCCGCCTTCAAAACAACTATATAAATTTTCTGACCATGACTTGAGAATATGAAAATTAAAGAATAATTCTTAAGATATGGTCAAAAATGTTAAATAGGAGAAAGTTTATGGTAATAAAAGAAGTGTGGAGGTGAAAGATGAGGAAAGTATTGATTGTAGGGGGTTCTTGTATTGGTAGTGGCAAGCGCAGCGTTAGCAACAGCGACAAATGGAAAGGATGAGCTTAAATTGCCAAATGAACTCACAAAGGAGGATCTGCAGAAGCTTTACAGGAAATACAATATAACAGAGAATGACATAAAGTTTGCAAAGGGCGAATTGCCGCACTTTCTGAAGGGGACGATACTGGATGGAAGTAAAAAAGTAATCGCCACTGAAGATGGCAAATTGCCAGAGGACTTGGAGAAGATAATAAAAAAGAAGGGGATCGGCTATGATATGGTTATAAGCAAGAAGGAGATATAAGTATAATGGAGAAGGCAAGAGAGGAGTACATCAAAAAATACGGTGTCGATCCGGACAAGCCGAAAGTCGTAATTGTAAATGGTGTACCATTGCCAAAGGAGTATGTCAAAGAATTGGTCAGGAGCGGAAAAATAAAGCCAGCCAAGGAGGAACCTGTAAACGTTCTCGGAGGGCCGTCTACCGGCCCACATGCTATAAATGGAAGAATATACGTACACATTTTCATAGCGAAGGACGACACCTATGGACACGCACCAGATAGTGGGTGGAATTACGTCTACGGCACCTGGGACGCACTGTCCAGATTTGAGCAAAAATTCGGCGTTGATATGGTGGACGATTGGTGGTTTGGTTACTGGGACATGAGCGATGTGGGGTCGAGTGTTTATGATGCACTTGCCGACCTTGAGCAGGATTGCAACTGGATAATAGATGCTCAGAACGATATAGTGCTGGGATGGGCAGACAATTTGGACAAAAATGGACTGGCAGAACCAGACGGGGTAAACCCAAATACCGGAGCCTTTGCTCCTGATGCCGTTTGCACGGAAACACCCACATATCCTTTAGATGTTGGTGACTGGCCCGAAGATAGCGTCGTACAGCATGAGACTTCTCATCTCTTTAACGCTCCAGACCACGGGTATACGCTGTATCCAGTATGCATCATGAGCTATCCATGGGCGTATTCTGGCTATGACTGGTGGTGCAGCGATTGCGAGAGCACAATCTACGCAAATATATGGGTCTAATTTTTCATTATATTTTTATGAGAACGAGACGTATTTTCGCAACTGCCGTTCTGGCTGCCGTTGCGGCGTTTATATTCAACGCAGTTTTGCCAACGAACTTCCACTTCCAAACCCTCATCCTCTATACAGTCGTATTCACAGTAGTTTTCACAATCCCTGGAATTAAAAAAATGGGGTGGAGGTTAATTCCCTACTCAGCTCTAACGGCCTTGCTCGCCGTAACTATCGTACTTCTGGCAAGTTTAACCGTGGGCTGGCTCGTTTACCAATCATCGCCCTGCGAAATCCGGATTAGCAACACCGATTTCTACGAGCACAACGTAACAATTGAGGTTTACTCCAGCGACAGACTTTTACTTGAGAAAAGTTATTTGATGAAACCAGAAAGCTATGTGAAGTGCGAAATTCCGGGCTTTACCTTTCCACAGCGTTTACGTGTTACACTGGATAATGAACTGGAAGAAGCATACGATTTGAGTGTACACGGATATATCTTCATCACCATAATAAACGAAAGTGGGAAATTAAAGATCTCTGTACACCAGATGGCAGCCGACTAAGATTATAGTATTATTTTTCAGAAAAGATGAAAGCAAAATAAAAGCAAAATAAAACACATTGCTGCTCGTGCTTTTGTCTCCAGCGTTTCCAGTCCTTCCTTTAACTCTGTTCATGCTATCCCTGTAGGAGTTCCATTCAACCCAGCATGTAGATCCTAGCATGTAGATCCTACAGGTCCCTCGAAATCGTTCGCCAAAAAGCGAACGTTTTCGATGGTTTTATTTACGTTAGCGAAAACATCGAATAAAACGGCGGGGGAGGTGAAAGCAGGTTGAGAGGGGAAGCAATAAGCGGTGCTACTGGTTTTGGTAATAGCAGGAAGTTTAGCAACGCCGGCGATGGCGTACGAATATTCAACAAACATCGAAGATTTCACTTGGCTCAGTGATCTAACGCCCTATGGAACACAAGTAGCAGATAAGGTAAAGTACTGGCTTGGAACCAAGGCTGGCTGGTCTGAAGAATTCTATCATACAAACGAAAGTGTCACAAAAGAGGACTTCGGCACTTCAAATACTGGTTACCAAGGATTGGATAGTGCTGATTTTCATTATCATTTTGGGCACGGGTTAAGTGGGATCTACAATAATACCTCTCTGCGATTACTCCCCTTGGAATCTACTGGCAAGGCGGCTTCTGGAGATGTGTATAAGAAATGGGATTCAGATAATGAGTGGGCTCTGTTAGACTGCTGTTATGTGCTAAGTGATCCGTCTTGGGGGAACGCGCTTAAGTATTCCCACATGATTCTCGGTTTTACCACCGTCGAATACCCGGACACAGATCTTCCCGAATACTTCTTCTACTTTGCAGTAGACCAGGACTGGACAATACTCGACGCATACCAGATGGCAACGATAATCACCTTCGGAGATGATGTCAACGCTGCTGTAAGAGCTGACACAGAGGAACAACTTTATAACGATCACCTCTGGGGGCAGGGCTACGTTGCCGGAGATGAATACCCGGATGACGACATTACGTACTTCTACGAATGGAATTGCATGTAGGGGTGTGAGTATGAGGGAAGTCATATCGGGCATGTTATTGCTTGCACTGGGCATAACTATTGTTGCTATTACATTAACGCACACTGAAAGCGATTTCGTACAGAACCCCATCGGAGAAATCAAGCTGAGCACGGAGTTACCAGAGGCTCCAGCAAAAATGCCGTTGTACAGGGTTGTTGGAGATGAAAGCGAAGTAAGAAATTCCAGCCACTCGGAAAACCAAGAGAAAACTTACCATCTAAAGAGGAAGCTGTTAAAATAGCGATGAAATTGATAAACAAGTCTTCTAATGAAATCAGACTTACTTACGTCAAAATCGAGTGTGTAAAAGCTGTTAACGGAACGGGACATGTGGTTGAAGAGCACCCGGTGTTGGTGAGCGTGGGATTTAAGAGATGTATTGAAGGGCATCCTGTTGTTGGCCCGGGAGGAGAGATAGATGTATTTCTCGGTAACAACGGAGAAGTTCTTGCGTTTATAAAGATATGGAGAAAGCTTGAATACGCTGGAGACGTGAAAGTTATTTCGGCAGAGGAGGCTTTTGAGAAGCTAAAGAGAGGAGAAGTCGTGAACAGACCAATGGAACCACTTAAAATTGAAGTCATGCAGGTAAAGCCGGGATATTATGCCAGAGGACTATGTAGCAGCAGGAATGCCACAGTCCTGTGTGGATATTCTACTGCAGAGATGAGAGCGCACTCTTTTTTAGTCTTCCAACTTGTGTCACTATTAACTATCAAAATATTTTTGGAAAATATTAATCTCTCCTTACAATCAGCACAGGTTTATTTGTCATTCTGACAACATTTTCAGACACAGAACCTAAAAGGATTCCTTCAACATTGCTTTTTCCGTGCGACCCGAGTACGATTAGAGACACTCTCTCTTCATCCGCAATCTCAACGATCTTCTTGAAGGGCACTCCTACTACAGCTCTAACGTCTGCTTTAATCCCCATCTCTTCCAGTTGAGACTTTACTTCCTCCAGTTTGCTTTTGGCATCAGCTTCTACCTTCTTTAAAATCTGATCCTGATATTCCGATACACCTTCTCCGACCCAAACTGCTCCCAAAGCCATCACATCAATCTCTTTTTCGTCGATGACGTGCAGAACCACAACCTCCTTTGTTCCAGCATCTTTAAGTTTCACAACGTAATTTAAAGCCTTTTTTGAGCAGTCTGAGAAATCCGTAGGATACAACACCTTCTCAAACATCAAACCACCTCCTCAAATTAAGGTGTGCAACCCCAACCCGGATTTTATCATGGTCCAGCCCATGTACAGCATTACAGCTATAAACACGTATTTCAGCTGTTCTGCAGGAAGTCTGTGTGCAGTTCTGGCACCAACCTGCGCCATCGGAACGCTTGTTGCTGCAAGCAGAATCCAGGATTCCAAGTTTACATATCCTATCAGGTGTCCAACAGGCGATACGAAAGGAATTCCAGCCTTTAAGCCATTATAGATGTATCCAATGAGCCCGCCAATGCTCGTGAATATCATTAATGCCGTTGACGTTCCCACAGCCAAATGGATGCCAAAAGAGAGAGCAACAACCATGACCGGAACCATGAGAACTCCACCACCTATACCAATAATTCCCGTTGCAATTCCTAGAGGAAAACCCCATAATACCCAGAGAAGGGGGTTGTCCGCTGGCTTCTTGCCTGTGACTTCTGGCGGTTTTGCTGTAAGCATTCTTATCGCCCCTCCAATCACAGCAAGCCCAAAGATTATTCTTAGAATATATTTTGGACTCATCGCTGCGATGGTGGCACCTATAACAGCCCCAATAGCTCCGGAGACGCCCAGCACTATGGCTGCTTTCCACCACACCGAGCCTTTTTTAGTGTGTGCATAAGCACCACTTGCCGCTGTGGGCAGAACTACAAGCAAATTCGTTCCGAATGCAATCATGGTGGCCGATGCGGTATCCATGCCCATCGAGGTGTACACCCAGTACTGTACCGGGATCATGATAAAACAGCCTCCAACACCAAGCAAACCGCTTGCAAATCCCACACCTAAGCCTGTTATCAGCAGCGCAATTGCAGCCATAGCAAAGCTGAGCATCAATCATCACCTCCAGCAAGATTCCTCAATGCTGGAGTTGTGGTGGCGAAAATTGTTGAGGCTAAAGCAAATCTTGCAACAAGAATTGCCTCACCAACCTCCCTTGGAGTCCACTCAGGTACAATCTTTGAAAACAGAATATGAGCCTCTGGTTTCTCCCCGGTAATTTCTTCCATC
>JARQZL010000120.1 GCA_029984855.1 Archaeoglobales archaeon
GCATAAGAATCAACGAGACATGGGCGACAAGTTTTCTTGTAACAATAAATCAGGAGGGTGTTATTGCTACAAATGTCTTTGCCCTCTCAAACGTCACATATCTTCCATATCCCTTCACAGGAGTCAGTTATAACACGGTATACCTGCCGGTGTGTGAGGTGAATATAACGAGAAGCAGTGCAGAGAAGGTTGAACTGAAATGAAGGGTGTTTCAGAGGTCGTAGGCAGTTTGTTAATGCTGGTGGTAATCACGCTGACTGTATCCATCCTCATTGTTTACGGAACGCCTGTTATTGAATCCAGCCAGAGCTATATCAGAATGAGGAACGTCGAAGCAATGATGGTTTCAACCAACGAACTGATATCAAAAGTCTCCTCTGATGCCATGCCTGCTGCAATGGCAAAATTTTCTCTTTCAGGAGGCAGCCTCTCATTGGTATCTGATAACAAAATTACAGTATATGTCAACAATTCAACATCGAATCTTTATTCAATGACCCTTGTACCCGGAAGGGTTGAGTACGTTTATTCAAACAGAAAAGTCTGTCTGGAAAATGGAGGTGTGTGGGAGAAGGATGGCAGTTCTTATGTTGTTTTCCCACCTCACATAAAGGTAAGAGGTGATAACGTCTCGATTGCCATATACAGGCTGATAGGTAACGGTTCGGTGAGCGGCAGGGGTTTTGCAGAGGTTGAGGTCAGATACAACTCCTCTGAAACAAGAGTTTTCAACGAAAGCGGATATGTTGAGATGAATATAACATCCGACTATGCTCAGGCATGGAATAATTACCTCGAGAGGATCGGGTTTAAGAATAACAGAGTGAACTTTTCAACACTCACTCTTTCACTATACGTAGTTGATGTGAGGTTGAGGGTATGAGCGAAAGAGCAGTTTCAAACGTCCTCGGGTTCTCACTCATTCTGGGAGTGGTCATAATTGCCCTTTCTCTCGTATTCTCCCACACTTACTTCATGATCAACGATGCAAAGGAGAAGGTGAAATACGAGAGCATGGCCCAGGGCTTCAGAAAGATACAGAGCATAATAGAATATTCCGCTTACAGCAAAAACCCCCTCAAAAGCATAAGGATACTTCTGAATGAGGGGAGCATAAGCGTCAAGCCCGGAGGAGATGTGACTATCTGCGTAGTAATCAACAACACGACTGCCTATTCCTACTCCGGCAAAATGGGGATGATAGAATATTCGTTCAAGGAGACCAGAGTAGCGTTCGAGAACGGAGGGGTGTGGCTGCTCAGCAGCGGTAAACCTGTTATGGTCTCCGAGCCAAGAATTTTCATTTACAAAAAAAAGGTAAACAACGAGACAATACTTTTTATTGCTCTCACAAAAATAAACGGAAGTGGATCTGTCGGAGGAAAGGGTTTTGCAGAGGTTGAGGTCAGATACAACTCCTCTGAAACAAGAGTTTTCAACGAAAGCGGATATGTTGAGATGAATATAACATCCGACTACGCTCAGGCATGGAAGAGATACTTTGACGGCCTCAGAGGTTACACAGAGAACACTGTTTTGCAGACCGAATTGAATGAGAGCTCTCTGAACGTCTCGATATACTTTAACAAACTTGTGCTCACTCAGTACATACTTGACTCGTCAGTTGGCACATAACACAGCTACTCACCTCTCATCAACTGAATTGAAAAAAACTATAAATCAAAACTGGCTTTTATTATGTGCATGAAACTCAGGTCGGGATACTACTATCAGTTTCTTCGGAAGTATGTGGATGACGTTGATGAGAAAAAGTTACACCAGGACTGGGAACTGGACGATCATGAAGAGATACTTCGTGAATACTGGATTTTCCGTCCCCTCGTTAAGGTTGTAATTACACTAAACAAGGAGAGCGGAGAGCGGATGTATCATGCAATGGAACCATTTCTGACAGAGGAGGAAGTTGCTCTCCTCGATGAGATATTCAGAGAACTTGAAGATGTCCTAATTCTGAAAGACCTGTCGCTCAACTACGAAATAAAGGAGACCGTCCTTACCAAGTCATACTTGGAGATACTCGACGAATACGGTCTCATCGTTGATAAAGAACTCAATGCCAAGTATTTCTACTACATTTTCCGTGACTTTCTCGGAGCTGGAGTTATAGATCCGATAATGAACGATCCGTACATTGAAGACATTCACTGCGATGGTTATGGAATCCCGATATACGTCTACCATAAGGAGTTCGGTAACATACGCTCTTATCTTGTATTTACAGCCGAAGAACTCGACAGATACGTTCAAACGCTTGTCCAGATGTGCGATAAGCACATAAGCCATGGAAATCCAATAGTAGATGCAACACTACCGGACGGAAGCAGATTGCAGGCAACGTACGGCATTGATGTAACACCCCGCGGCTCCTCGTTCACGATAAGAAAATTTACCGAAGACCCCTTTACCCCTATCGACCTTCTCAGACTTGGCACATATATGGCCGAGCAGCTTGCATACTTCTGGATGGCTGTTGAAAACAAGCTCAGCCTGATGGTTATAGGAGAGACTGCAAGCGGAAAAACAACAACTCTCAACGCCCTGTTGATGTTTACTCCGCCTGAAGCAAAAATCGTTTCAATAGAGGATACAAGAGAGATAGCGTTAATGCATGAAAACTGGGTTGCTGGAGTTACGAGACAGGCTATAGGAGACGAGGAGAAGGAGATAGACATGTACGATTTGCTGAAGACATCTCTCAGGCAGAGACCTGATTACATAGTAGTGGGAGAGGTAAGGGGAAGGGAGGCTCAGACTCTCTTTCAGGCAATGTCAACCGGACATGCCGCATATGCAACTCTGCATGCTGGTGAAATACAGCAGGCGATATACAGACTTGAGAGCAAACCCCTTGAAGTTCCAAGAAGCATGATTCAGTTTCTGGACATAATTTCAGTTCAGATTCAGTGGACGAAGGAAGGAGTGAAGAAGAGGAGGGCAAGAGGAATCTACGAAATCCTCGGTATCGATCCTTCAGACAGAAACCTGCTGATAAATGAGGTTTACTCGTGGGATCCCTATGTTGACGGATACAAACTCGCTGGCAGCATGAAGAAGCTCGAAAAAATTGCAATGGCAATGGGAGAGGACGTTAAGGCTACAATGGATGAGCTTAAGAGGAGAGCAGAATATCTCAAAAAGCTGCACGAGCTCGGGATAAGGGATTACAGAGAGGTCACGAGAATGATTCACGCATATTACAGAAATCCAGGAGAGGATTTTGACTTTATAATTGAAGAGGGTAGAAGGTACGGTGAATACTATGCGGCTAAGGCGGAAAAGTGATATTTACATAAAATCAATAAACATTTATGTACCAAGATTTCTTGTCAGATACTTCAGAAAGAGGTACAGGGCGGATAAGAGCAGATACCATGAGCTTGAGAGAAACCTGCGCAGCTGCAGATTTCCAATCACAGTTCCAAAATACCTTGCAATAGCCTTATTTTATCCATTAATCCTGTCTCCTGCTTTTTTCTTTCTCGGCTATGAAATCGGATCCCTTACAGCATCGTATCTGAATATTGAGGCCATTGAATGGATAGTTGCCTCTCTGTTTGTAGCTGTGCTGACAATAGCAGCACGTTTTTTAATACTCGTCTACCCGAAGTTCTATGCATCCCACAGAAAGAGACAGATTGAGGTTGTTTTCCCGCATGTTGTCAACATGATGCTGGGAATATCCAAGGGCGGAGTTCCCGCTCTCGAGATGTTTAAGGTTATAGCCGAGGAGGTTTCTGTAACAGGAGAGGTTGGAAAGGAGTTTGCAGTTGTTGTAAACTGTGTTCAGGCATTCCATAAAGATTTGCTATCTGCAATCAAGTATGTTGCATCCACAACTCCCTCACAGCGATTTGCAGACTTCCTCGACGATCTGGTTAGCGTGATAGAGGGGAGTGGAAAACTGAACGAGTTTCTCGATTTTAAATCCAAGCACCTGATGGATGAAAAGGAGAAGTATCAGGATTTATTCCTCAACAGCCTCGGAATACTCGCAGAAGTGTACGTTGCAGCCCTCGTTGTGGCTCCTCTCTTTATGCTCATAATTTTTGTTGTTATGGGGATGCTCGGAAACACTACAATGAAGCTCATGCAACTGCTGGTGTATCTATACATGCCTCTTGGTGGCCTTGCATTTATATGGCTTCTCTCCTCCATGATAAAAGAGCAGGAGATAAAATGGGCCGGTGAAAGAGTAAGAAGGTCAAGACTTGTTGCAAGGGTTGCAAAGAACGGAAGAAAACCTGGATACATCTATCCGAGCCCTTTGAAGAGGTATTCCCTGAGAATATTCAGAATTGTCAGGACACTGATAGGTGACATAGGAGTGTTCGTTTACAGGCCAGAATATTCATTTTACTTCACGCTACCAGTCCTTGCGTTAATACTTCTGTTCGCACACACGATGGAAGTTGAGATGCTCTTCATGATCTTTCTTGCAGTGATAGTAACTCCCTATGCTGTTCTTGTAGAGATGAAGAACAGAAGGGTGAGAAAAGTTGAAGAGCACATACCTGATTTTCTAAAACAGCTTGCAAGCTTAAATGAGAGCGGGCTGAACATAGTATCGGCAATAAGGATACTTTCAACATCCAATATGGGTGTCCTAACCTCTGAGATTATAAAAGTGAGGAAAGATCTGGAGTGGGGGATGCTTCTCAGTGATGCGTTAAAGCGATTCGAGAGAAGAGTTGGGAGCATGACTGTCACAAAAGTAACTTCCATACTTTTAAGGGCAATGGAAGCTGCCGGTACAATAAAAGATGCTCTGTTTACAGCAGCAACAGATGCCCAGCTTTACTTAGAGCTGAGGAGCAGAATCAAGAATGAAATGTTCGTTTATATTATCGTTATTTACATGACTTTTGGTGTTTTCCTCTTCACAATCTTCGTGCTGAGCAAGAACTTCATCCAGATTTTCTCGAACATGAACATCCCTACAACCGCCTACGCACAATTCAGAGTTCCCGATATCACTGCTCTTTCGAGATTATTTTATCACACCTCTCTAATAAACGGTACTGTCAGCGGCCTTATTGCCGGACTGATGGGGGAGGGTGAGCTGAGGGCTGGCTTAAAGCATGCAATAGTGCTTGCTGCAGTAACTTTTTTCGTCTTCAACTTCCTTGTAGGGGTCTGATGTGCTATGTACTCGTTCTTAGACTGGAAAAAGACTCGAAGGTGAGGGTCGGGAGTCTGGGAGATGTAAATTTTAAAGCCGGTTACTACTTTTACGTTGGAAGCGCCAAAAAAGGAAAATCAAGAATTTGCAGGCACTTCAGAAAAGAGAAGAAGATGAGGTGGCACATAGACTACCTGAGTGTTGTTGCAACACCAGTTCTCGCATACATTTTAAATGAAGAGGAGTGCGATACTGCAAAAAAGCTTTCAGAGAGTTTCAGGGAGATTCCCGGCTTTGGCTGCTCTGACTGCTCATGCAGAAGCCACCTTTTCTACTCAAAAGAGCTTACAGAACTCAGTGGATCAGTGCTCCGACCAGAGGATTGTCAGCAAAAAAGCAGGTAGAAAGGCTTATCTATGTTGTCAGAAGCTCCTTTTTAGGAGGAGATAGAATGAGGAGCTACGAAGAACTGCTGGAGAAAGCAATCTCAGAACTGCCAAAAGAGGTTGTTGAGAGGGAGAGGTTCGAGATACCCAAAGCCATCGTACACAGAGAGGGCAGCAGAACAATAATTAAGAATTTCTCTCAGCTTGCTAAGAGTTTGAACAGAAGTGAGGGGCATCTCTACAAGTATATGGTAAAATCCCTGGGTACAGCAGGATTTTTAGAGTCGGGAAGAGTTGTACTGCAGGGCAAGTTCACCGAAGAAGAAGTACAGAAGGAAATCGACTCGTACGTCAGAGACTACGTGCTCTGCAAGGAGTGCGGATCTCCCGATACTGTGTTTGTAAAGGAAGAAAGAGTTCTGTTCCTGAGATGCACAGCCTGTGGTGCAAAGCATCCGGTGAGATGACATTCAGGCTCAAAGTCTACAGAATTAGGGGGGAAGTCCTCGTTGCTGTGTGCGATGCGAGCATAGTTGGCAGAACGTTCAGAGAGGGGGATCTGAAGATAGAGGTTAAAGAGGAGTTCTATGGCGGGAAAGAGGCTGGAGAAGAAGAAGTCAGGCAGGCACTCCAGCAGGCAACCATAGCCAATATAACTGGAGAAAAAGCTGTGAGATTTGCAATAGAAATAGGTGTAATTGATGAGGGAAATGTGTTGAAAATAGGAGAATGCCTGCACGCCCAGATGGTTGTTATTTAGTCTGTTTGGTTCATTGATAGCGGTCTCATCAAACTTATATACACTCCGTGCCACGAAGTGACATGAAGTGTTATGGTGTTATAGGTTACCCCATAAAGCATTCTGTCTCACCTGCAATGCATAACGCAGCTTTCAGGCATGAAGGGATCGATGCAATCTATCTTGCGTTTGAAGTCAGGCCAGAAGATCTGAAATATGCGGTCTTGGGAGCGAGGGCTCTTGGTATTAAAGGTTTAAATGTTACGATCCCCCACAAGGAGTCAATTCTGGAATATGTCAGGCCGACTGGTATTGCCAGAAAAATAGGAGCTGTTAACACTGTTGCTGTTGAAAGGCTTGAAGGCCACAACACGGACGTTTACGGGGCGATGAGAGCGCTGGAGGAGGCCGGAGTCAATCCAGAGGGTAAAATAGCACTCATCGTTGGGGCGGGAGGTGCAGCAAAGGCCATAGCATTCGGTCTTGCAGAAAGAAATGCAACAGTTATAGTCACGAACAGAACGGAGTCCCGGGGGATAAAGCTGGCAGACGAGGTAAGAGGGGCAGGGGACTGTATTTTTCATCCCTACAGCAGGCTCGAGGAACTTAAAGGGAGAGTAGACATCCTTATTAATGCAACACCTGTTGGCATGCGAGGTTTCGAGTCAAAACTACCCGTTCCGGAGAGCATTGTTGAGAATGTCGTTGTTTTTGATACGGTTTACAACCCGATGAATACCCCTCTGATATCTCTCGCAAAGAAAAGAGGTTGCAAAGTTGTTTACGGAATAGATATGCTCGTCTTTCAGGCGGTTGAAGCGTGGAAGATATGGTTCGGTTTTGAGGGGGATGCGGGCGTTATGAGGGACGCTGCCATTAAAGCCTTGCTTCAACTCCAATAAATTTATCTGCAAAAGTAAAACTGAGACCCCATGGAGCTGACTTTCGTCACGTCAAATGAGGGAAAGTTCAGGGAGGCTGCCGAAATTGCAGCCGGGTATGGAATAAAGTTGAACTGGAAGAAGATGAAGTATCTGGAGCCACAAGGGAGTAACCTCGAAGAGATTGCAAGGCTCAGCGCAGAGGTTCTGAGCAGAGAGCTCGACGGGCGGTTCTTCCTTGAAGACAGCGGTCTCTTCGTTGAAGCTCTGAAAGGCTTCCCCGGCCCGTACTCTTCCTACGTTTTCAAGACTATTGGCAACGAGGGCATACTCAGGCTTATGGAGGGTGTGGAGAACAGGAGAGCGTATTTCCTCGCAGTCATCGCATACTTTGATGGTAAGAACGTAAGGACATTCAGTGGAAAGGCTGAAGGCGAGATTTCAACAGAGATGAGGGGTAGTAAGGGCTTTGGCTACGATCCCGTATTCCTTTACGGCAGCAAGACGTTTGCAGAAATGGGGGGTGAGAAGAACAAGATATCACACCGCAGGAAAGCCCTTGAAACATTCTTCTCTTATGTTATGAGGAATCAGGGGTAAACGGATACACCATCCGTCATCTGTTATCTGGTTATCTGCTAAACCCTCCAGAAATTATGACCTTCAGCGCATCCTCAACCTTCATGTCAAGGTAGATCAACTCATCTTCGGGAACAAAGAGGACAAAACCCGATGTTGGGTTCGGAGCTGTTGGAACGAAGACGTTTATAAGCTTTTTTCCAACACTCTCACTTGCCTCTTTCACTTCTGCTCCGGTTGTGAACCCTATTGCATAGATACCCTTTCTCGGGTACTCAACGAGGACAACACCCTTTATTTTCTCTGTCTCAGAGACAAAAATGGCCCTGCTTGCCTCTTTTGCAGCAGAATATATAGTTCTTACAACCGGTACCTTTCGCATGAAGTTCTCTGTGGCGGATATAACTCTGTTCCCTATGGTAAACCTGCCGAGAAGTCCAACAAAAAATATGAACAGAATAAGAATCAGCCAGCTCAGGCCGGGGAAGTAAAATCCGACAAATTTTACCAGCAGTGGTTTGAGGAGGTTATCAACGAATGTGAACGTCCAGTAAATGATATAGATTGTGGCGAGTAGCGGTATGAGTATTATCAGGCCAGTAAGGAACGTACTGCGGAGACTGGCTTTTTTCATCGCTCTATTGACGACTTCACTCTATAAAAAACCTGTGATGGAACAGATGAGTGGAAGTTGACGACTCTTAATCTGTGCTGAACAAAAATCGAAACAAATATCTAATCCCAAAAAGATGTTACTGTTGATAATTGAAATTACATATAATAATTATTAACGTTAAATTCAAATTACTAATTTTGTATGATAATAATGAAAATAATTCGATTATTATCACTATAGTGAGCTAACTATAATATAGAAAAATTTAAATTCCCATAGCTTTTGGATAGCTATGGTGATGCCAATGAAGAG
>JARQZL010000121.1 GCA_029984855.1 Archaeoglobales archaeon
CAATCGATGTTTCCAAAATCTCATACTATTCGGCTCACAAAAAGCTGATTGAATATGCAAACAACACGCTTGGAGATATGAACATCGGATGTCTGCTCTGTCATACTAATTACTCGAAGGAGATAACCTATAGGTATCACTGGAATCTCGACTATTCAACATTGAACTGGAGTATTCAAACCTTTTCACCAAACGGGACCCGCACATACACTATAAATGCTACTAAATCCACAGAATTCAGTGGTAAGCACGAATTTCTGCCTGTGAATGACATAAACTGCTCGAAGTGTCATGAGAATGTATATCTTGGTTTGATTAACGGGATGCATGCACCGGTTTACACAACTACAACTTGGGGATGGAACAATCTGTGGGGTAACACGAGATACCACGCGCTGGCCTTGTATGGTTCCGTACTGAATATATCGTGGATAAATAATACTTACTGCTACGAATGCCACAACTACACGAAATGGAATTCTACAGCCGTATTTCCAGGAAAAGGGGCTTTTCATTGTGCAGAGAAAGTCTCATGCTTGACGTGCCATGGTTACAATAAGCTGTTTGATCCTACGTATCCTTGGGTGAGTAGTAGCTCAACAAAGAGTCCTTGGTGGGCGGCTTACTACCATAGGGATCTACTCAACGCAACTGCAACTTATGCAAGAATGTACCATGGAGACGTTTGTATGGGCTGCCATGAAGCTGCAGTGCATGCAACAAAAAGTGCAGTGCATGCAACAAAAAGTAAAGGTGGAGGAGGGGCGTCAGGCGGATGCTCAAGGTGTCACAAATGGGGCAGTGTTGATGTTTACATCGAATCAGAACCATCCGGATACGCTATCAATCAGTAAGTCGCCATGACTGCTTACAAAAATCTAAAGCAAAATAGCTGAGATCAAACTCATCATGGCATCAAGGCTCCAAAAGTTGTTTGAAACTACCAAGGGGTCTCAGAAAATACGGTTATGAAGCCACGAGCGTATATGACATATGGGCTAACAACAAGGCTTGAAGCACAGCATAACAATCCCGAAGTACAGGGCGTTAAAGCCCGGAGCGCTCGGATCAATTCTTAGAGACGTCTTAGAGACGTTGCCGATGTATATAGTGGGCTCGCTAATGGGCTCGCCCGGATTCGAACCGGGGACCTCCGCCTCGTCAAGGCTTCCGAAAATAAAGGATCTGGTAGAAGAATACCTCGAATACAGGTTTTCAAGGGTCAATTCAGAGAAGAGTAAGTGGTGGATACAGAAGACCATAAACGAGCTGATGAAGCACACCAGGGGCAACCTCTCCCGTGAAAAGCTAATGAAGTTCCAGAACTGGTATAAAACAAACTATGAATACGAAGCACAGTGTAAGTTTCACGACAACACTCGCAACTTTCTCGAATGGCTTTACAAGAGGACCGGAAACGAGGAGTTCAGGAAACTTAAAGAAGTCCTTGAAAGACCACAGAAAGCAAGCAAGAAGATTAACTTCATTGTGCTGAGAGAACCCGATGTCCACAACCTGGTTAAGGCCGTGTGGAACTCCACATTCACCCCATACCTGAAGCTGAAACTCATTGCCGGCATTCTCTTCGCAGCATACACGGGACAGAGACCTGATGCCACAACAGGAAAGTTAACCTTCGAGGAGTTCGAGGAGGCCTTGAAGAGAGATCCACCCATGCTATGGGTCCCCGAGAATAAGGATAAGGAATCCTTCCCTCACTGGGTGCCTCTTCATCCTGTAGTTGTTGAATGGATTAGGCCAGTCATTGAGCTGAGGCACATAGGGCAAAGCAAACACATCTTCCCGTATGACCTTGTCAGGAAAGCTTTTGACGAGCTGAATATCAAGGCCGTCCACACGAGCAGAAAGATCACCTACTCTCACCTTAGAAAGTTCTTCGAGCAGATGTGCAACAACATCCTGATGGTTCACCCAGGACTGAGAGACTACATCATGGCACACAACACCGGCAGCCTTGACGTTCAGTCATATGACGGGAAACTCCCTTCAGAGATCTATGAGCAGTACATGGCAGCATGGAAGGATGTTAACCTGGTGCCTGAAGAGGTCAGGCTGGAGGATCTCCTCAATCACATTCGCAAAACTGTGGACTTAATACCTTAATCCTCTTCTCCTCTTTTTGATACATCAATATGTATGAATACGTATTGACACACCGAGACTATCATGAAAAAAAGAGAATACCACCAACCAAAGCAGCCCCGCAGAGGCGAGTTTCGATAGACTATATAGATCGATAGAATAAGACCCCCTCCCCCCGGGGTGGAACCATTCTTATGATGTCACTATCATTCAGCAATAAGACCCCGCAGCGTCGGTCTTCCGCACACGTCTTAATTACATTAAAATAGAGGGGGAGAGGGGTACCCCTTCGAACTGTGATAGGTACCTTGATTGACAACATATTTTTGCAACACAAGCACGGTGCAGAGCCGGGATTTTCCCGCCTATATTGATCGATTAAAGAAGGGGGGGAGGGGGGTAGTTAGCGATATGCACGGCTGAACATATCGCCTGCATGCGATATGTTTTGCTGAACATATCGAGGTTAAAACGAAACGCTGAACCGGATCCCTTGAGCGTGACACCACTCGAAAAACAATGCCAGACAGAGTCCTTCATTTCGCCACCCGATTTTTTCACACAGCGTAGAACCCAGTTCTTTTAATGTGATCTGCCTCCCCGTTACTTCTTTCACAACTTCTTCAAACACATGACTGTTCCTCTCAATGAAAGATTTTTCGTGGAAGAGATCCACAAAAATCACCTTCCAGATCCTGAATAAATCAAATAAGAGACCACAATTCCAATCAAAAACATAGTAGGAATTAGGGTGAGAAGATAGGAACTAAAGGGATCGCTAAGATAGGAAGATGCCCGGTTGATCGAATCCATAAGGATGGGGCTAAAGAAGGCGAAGATCATGAGCACTATCACAAAAAGAACGAAGCCTATGATTGTTACAATCCCGCTCTTGTCTCTCCTCAGTAACTTAATCAGCCTCTCACGAGCATCCTTCAGCCTGTGAAGTGGAATCAAAAGTATCGCAGCAGGCAAACTGACGATAATCATGAAGAGAACCTGCAGGCTTTCGTGTGGATCAGGAGGATGCCCAAGCATTGTGCTAAGAGCTATGGCATAGATCGTGTTCAGAAGCATGAGGAAAAAGGCGATGTAAAGGAGTCTTTCCACGCTATCACCTCAGTTCTTCGTCCAGATGAAATCCATGACCGCCAGAAAATAAGAGCCAACAATAAACCCACCGACAAGGACAGCAACAGCAGGAGGCATGCCACCATTCATGCAATGTTTTAGAACTAAGAAGGGCGCACAGAAGAAATTCGGAATAATTAGCAGAAAGCTTTTGATGATATCAATAGAATTGCCAATAAAGACAAAAGTACCGGGAATAATGCCATTGTTTTCGATTGTCATCGATTTGTTGAGATTTTCATTGCCCCACACGTTTATGATATTGCCCTGATCGTCTTTCTCAATCTTTAACAGTTTGTCAACAACATCTTTACCAATGTGGAGGCTTGGAAAGGCGAGATAGCAGCACAGATTAATCGCTAAGACAATCATCAGCAATTTTACGAACTGGCTCATTTTGACATCACGCTCCTTTTCTATTCTTTCTTTTTTCTCCCATTTTCAACCACCACCTTTGAAAGCTTAAAAAGTAAAAAGAAATCTTCCGTCAGCTCTGCAAAGGCCTTAGAGCCAGCGAATGACGAAAACCACTGCCGTCATTACGAATACTCCGAGTATTATAAAAGTCGGTATAAGATTTGCAATCGTTGCAGATGTCCCTGTCAGCGAAGCGCAAGCGATTGCATCGTTTATTACCGGAACGGCGACATCAAAGCAGACTATGACCAAAATAACGATTCCCAGAGCCGCCCCGACCAGAGATGTGCTGAAAGCCTTTTCGTTGTCTCTGAAGTCCTCTTTCATCTCCCTAATCATCCGCCCCATCCGTCTAACTCCTATCATCTTTAGATTCACCTCCCGAAGAAGAGTTAACTCGTCTTCCTTATAAATATTTCTTGCAGAGAATAGATTAATTTATACAGTTTAATTTTAATTAAATGTCTCAATTTCGAAACAAGTTATAAAAAATTAATCTTGAGACTATTTAAGCATTGCTATTTTTCACCTCTTTTATCTGTTTTATTATCTCACCTTTTATAAGACTCCTTTATTTTTTCTCAGTCGAATAGAGAAGTGCAGATGATGTTCTATATGGGTCGTGAAAAAAATGGGGTTTATAACCCTCTGCAGGCATGCTATGTTCGACTGAGAGGGTATAATTTCAATCCTGTCTGGTCACCTTTTGAAAATCGCTGAGGGAGATCAACCATTTGCCGGCTATGACAACCCTTGCCACACCAAGCCTTTCGATGTACTTCTTCACTGTATCCTTGTTAACATTCAGATACACAGACAGTTGTTCTGCAGAGATCCAGCCCCTTTCGGGCAAACAGCCGATCATTTCGATTTCGGGATTTACCCTCTTCTCCTCCATTCATATCACCTCCTTTCAATTTCCCCACCTGTTCGGGAAGATTTAGCGGGATTATTCCGCCTGTTTTGCTTAAAATCCTCTCCCGGCATTTGTGGCATAAAAAGAAGATAGCTGAACAGTCTTTGTCTGCGTAAACGGTCAGTGGTTGATCTGTTGAAGAAATCCCACAGAGTAGGCAGAAATATTCGTTCATATGACATCCACCCTGTTATCGTCGTTGTGCAGCTGCATTTTCACTTTCTCAAAAAGCCGAACAAAGACCTCTTCAACTTCCTTCAGGCTTTCAGGGGACTGAACAACAAGTTCGAGATGCATGCCGTCCTCATTTCCTTCGATTCTCAAAGAAATAAGGGAAAAATCTTTGGAATCTCTCTTTTCGTCAAATTCTCGCTTTTCAGTCATTATATCACCTCAAGCAAAACAATAAGCGGCATTTACGAGGTTTGCACTTAGTACGTACCCTTTCCTGCCTGAGATAACCATGCTTTTTGCACCAATAGTTACCATAACGGAACGTCAGATCCATGTCTTTACCTCCACAATCTGTCATCAACGTCCTTCGCTTTCTCAAAGCAGTAGAGTTTGTTCCCAACCCAAATCCGGTATTTACATTCTTTGAATCGTTGAAACCTCCAGCAGTGCCAGCATTCAGTGTAATGAATTGGTCTGCCCAGTTTGAATTCTTTTACAACGTCGAGCATGATTAGCCCTCCAGCCTGTCCATCAATTCATCAAAACTCTCAACATCTCCAGCAAGCAAGTCCATGCTGACCTCTTCGAGTTTTCGAGTGTTGAAGCCCGGATTTTCGTGCTGAATGGTGCTGGTTGATGGTGCAAAATCCCGAAGTCTTCTCATGACAGTCCACTTGCTGACGTCATAACCCATCTGCTGAAGTTTCCAGGCTATCATGTCGTAGCTATAACCTCTTTCTCTAAGAGAGAGACAGAAAGAAATGGGGAAATCTTTGCGAGGTCTTGGCATTTCAGCCACCCGACAGAACGATCTCTTCCTCCTCAACCTTCGGCTTGCTCTCCCTGATCCAGAAAGCCCCTACTTCCTTCCACGCATCGCCTTCCTTGATTATCAGCCTGTACGCTGGCTGTTCCTTCTTCTCTCTCTTGTCATTCTTGAACAGGTACGCTTCTTTCTTTCCCAAAATTCCCAGATCCACGACTCCCGCAAGGTATTTCTTCACACCTTCTTTCTTTCCCATATTACTGCCTCCTTATCCTTTTTCTCCTCTCCACTCGTGAGAGAGGAGCGTGACTCAGGAATTTCTCGTAAAGGAATGTTCCAAGATCTGAAACAGATCCAGAGAGGACAGGCTCTTTGTCTTCAAAGCTAATGTATGGATTAGATCTCACAACCTGTTTATTGTCAAATTCGTAAAGCTTAACCCCATTCTTGCTGAATAGGACATAAAGAGGAACATCAAGACATCTGGCGATTTTTCTTAGAGTGATGAGCTGATAACCTCTTATTACCTTCCGGTTACCGTGCTTCTCTTCAATTATCGCTCTAATCCTGTTTCCAACTTCAAGAACATAATCCACATTAGTAACTACTACCGCCGAATTGTTGTGGTAGGGTTCAAGAGCCTTATATAGTGTGTTTTCGAGGAAGTTGCCGCAGTGTGGGCATTTCATTGGTCAAACGCCTCCTCCAACCCGGATTTAGGTCTTAATTGTTCGAGAAAAGCATCTTCGCTATCCTGTTCTTGTTTCGCTTTCTCTGACTCCTTCTTTTTGACCTTTTCCCAAGCAGAACGTGGAATCTCAGCGGTACTGCCATCTTTTAAGGTTATTTTGACATAATCTTCGTTGTTACTTGTTTTTCTCTCCAACTGTTTGGAAAAGAGTTCTTTTAGTTCATTCAACTTCTCTTCTGGAATTTCTACTGGTTTGAGGGCTTTTCCGTTCTTTTTCTTTGTAAGTCGAACAATTACTCTTGGCCTTCCCCTACCTTCCGTGGGAACCTCAACGATCTCAATCTCTCTCGAGTACTGTAATGCCTGGAGAGCTTTTTCAACGTCATCGAGGGGCTTATGGAGTTTTCTTTGTAGTTCTCTCCTTGTCAGCTCTCCCCCAGCTCTTCTCAACTCCCCCAGAATTCTCTCTTGGAGGTTCGTTTTTTCATCCCACTCGAGCTCTTGGATAATCTTAACAGCATAGGGGAGTAGGAACTTGTCAACAATTCTGCAGGCTTCTTTAATCATCTCGAGTCTTATAACCGGCTTAAACTCCTCCTCTCCAAGCTCAAACAGCATTGCTAATTTGATAGCTATTGTGTAGTATCTACCCAGGAGCTGAGTCAGAATTTTGTTTTTGAGCTTCAAGGCGTCGTCTTCTCTCGTTCTCTGCCAACTGTGGAACCAAGCCAGCGCTTCAGGAGAAAATTCCATTTCTATGGGTTCATCAACTCGTTCCGCTATTTTCGTCAGAAAGTTGGCCAGATCGGCCATCATTTTCTTGTCTTCGTATGTTAGAACTCCATAGCCCCTCCATTCTTTAAGATATTCGGGACAAAGATAGATGTAGCGGAACAGCCAACCAGATGTCAAATCATCAATAGTGCTATGCCTTTTGAATGTGTCCGGTGTCGTCGATAACCAATGGGTTAAGTAGGGGTCTTCAATCCTGAATTCTGTTTTCGTTGACTTTTTCGACGTTCTCAGTTTTCTGTGGTACTCTTCATTATCATAGAGTCTGCAAAACAGATCTCTAAGATCCGTCATGTACGGTTTAGCCATACTGGCTAAAAGACTCCCCGCCTCATCCAACCAGAAGGCACCATGAGGTTGATCGCTCATGATCTCCACGAAAGCCTCAGGAGAGAAGGAGTGAGGGAGGAAGAAGTCTTCAATGTCGAGTTGTGTAACTCGCACCAAGTTTTTCGCTATTTTCATGGCTGTGGTTTTACGGGACAGTGTAGAATCACCGAGTGTCCAAATCCAGATGTTTGGGTAAATCGTTTCGTGAAGCAGCTCGAGATACAGCTTTCTGTCTGCAATTCTTGAAAGGATGGCGATGGCAGCAGCGAAATGATATTCGGGGTAGGCGTCGGTTCTCCTTTTTGCCATCTCGATGTAGCGCGTTACGAAGTTGTTTTCAGGCAATCTGACGACTATCGGTGGTATATCGGCGTTGTAGAATGTTTCTTCTTCCTCTTCTTCGTCCTCCTCTTTTATATTTGTCACTTCTACTTTCTCAGGCTTCTTGCTTCTCGGTAGCTCAATCTTCAGGGCTTCCGCCAGTTCTTTAAGCGTGTACACTTTCCATTTGCTGCTGTTCCCTGGTTCGTGGAAATCCACAGCGATGTAAGATGGGCGATAGATGGCAAAACTGGGATGATTGTCTGAAGGGTGGAATGGGCAATGATAGAGGACGTAATCCCCCTTATCTTCTGCTAAATGGCTGGTGAGTGCTTTTTCGATCGCCTTAAGCCACTCGTCAAGAATTTCGGGAGGTGTTTCCTTTTTCTGTTCTACAACCTTCTTTTCTTCGAATAACTCGAATACTATAGACTTATCCTCAAATAAGGCAAAAAGAACCTCCTTGAGATGTTGAAGATCCTTTATCTCTATTATATTTTCAGGACTGGCGGGAAGAGGCGTGATCCACTTGTACTCCTCACCCGTGCCTGGATGGATAGAGGGTGGAGCGACAAACTGACGACCTGTGCCGAGAATTTCAATGAGTGTAATGGCTTGTTTGTCTTTGTCGCCAACGAGCTGTTTCTCATCCACTTCATTCCGCCTTCTAATAATTTTACGGGAAAAGTTCAATACTTCTGGGTTGGAGGAACGGAAAATTAGTCTGGGGGCTTTTGAGGTTGTATGTGCCAGTGCACCGTGTTTGATGGCGGTTTCTGGGTTGTAGCCCGTAATTTTGGGTTGATCTACATCAATAGCTATTATGCCCGAAGGTAGGCCGCAAACTATGCCGATGTTTCGAGATGGGTTGTCTGCTATTTCTTTGAGCGTTCTTTCATTGCTGAATATTTCCGATTTCCATGCCTCAACACTGTCCCAATTTTTCCAGTAAGGCCTCTTCCCTTCAAGTGGGATGCATTTGAAACCTAACTTCTTGTAAATCGCCAGCAGAGTTGCTTTTTTGTCAATCAAGGAGAAACACCCCCCTCAGAGGGCAGGAATCGGTTGAAAAGAGACCGCAAACGCTGGAGTCTGTGATGCAGTCGGCTGGAAGCTGGGGAAGCTTTATATATTCATTCGTTGATTGTACTATTGGAGTTTGGCAGTCGTCGGTCATTTCTCTACCTCCTTTATTTTAAACTTTCACCCCCAAGAAGTCCGCATAATGCTCGATGGCTCTTCTGATTACCTCAGAAGCACTTTTGTGAGCAACTGGCCTAGAATACTCTTTTTTGAGGATGTGTTCAATGAGTTGGGCGTGTTCTGGATAAACAGTAACGTTCAGCTGTATCATTCCATAATCCCTCAGCGTGCCTACCACTTAACCACCCCCTAATTTGCTTATCTCAATACTAAGTAATGCACATAGAAATATTTAAATATTTCGGAGGGTGATAAGTAACTTAGCAGGTGATTAAGATGGATGAGTTAAGTGACACGAGAAAACGAATTTTAGAATTACTCATAACAAAAGAAATGACTTGGAGGGAGCTAAAAAAGGAAACAAAACTATCAGACCCTGTTCTGGCAAGGCATCTAAAAGAGCTGGAAAAGAGGGGGCTGATAACGGTTGAGGTTGATAAGAGGGATAAGAGGGTAAAGCATTACAGTGTATCCTTCAACTCAGAGTATATCAGTAAAACGATCGGGGTTGATTCGTTAGCTGCTGCTCAGATTCTTTTGCTTATTCCTGATATTATGTCTTTGGACGAAGAGACTCTTGACAAATTAGCGAGCAAAGTCGGATCAATCATTGTGTATGCTGCTTTTGCGGGAGGAGATGCGATAGACGTTGCGAAGAAGTTTTTAGAAATGTTTGGTGCTGTCGTACAGAAATGCGGGGATGAGGAGTTTAGAAAAGAGGTTAAGGAGGAGTGGGTAAGGTTCTGGAGTGAGTGGAAAGAGGACATTGTGAAAAATATAAAAGAGTTGGGTGAAGCAACCTCGCTCAAACGAGAAGCATCGATTAAGACTGAGTTTACAGGAGAGGAATTTACAAGGGAATTTGTTCTCTTTCCACTAGTGGATTGCATAATTGCAGTTTTAGAGCAATGTACACCAGTGCCTCTCGAATTGTTGATGAGAGAGGAGGTCGATAAGAAGGCACAGAAGTTCATGCCGATTGAGGGGAGTAGGTGAGGGTATTTTTATCGGTAATTGTCGCCAGTGTCTTTTTTGTCGCCAATGTCATTAATGTCACAGAGTAGAGTATATAAATAGATATTGAGCGGGGTGAATAAAAGTAGGAGGGGTTTATATATTGGGTGATGTGACAAAAATGACAAAAATGACAAAAATGACATTAATGACTATAATGACTAAAATGACATTATTCAATAGCCACCGCTAACTTTATCATTTCATGGCCATGTTATTCCATTATGCCACGCCCGAACCTTGGCAAGACCAAATTAACCCTGACTGTTCGCAAGGATGTCCTGGAAGCTGCGAGGAAATACATCCCGAATCTCAGCGATTTTGTCGAGGGGAAGTTTCTGGAGCTTCTATATTACGTTGGCGACCCTGTAGCTGCGAGATACATGAGTGGTATAATGGGCTCGCCCGGATTCGAACCGGGGACCTCCGCCTCGTCAAGGCGACGTCATAACCGCTAGACTACGAGCCCTCCTCCCCTTTCACACCTCA
>JARQZL010000122.1 GCA_029984855.1 Archaeoglobales archaeon
CGATTTTCCTCGAGAGGTAAAGGTAAGATGCGATGTCAATCCAGAGAAGGATTGCAAAACCTGCGACTATGGTGATGGTGCTGAGGTTAGCGTGTGCGTAGCACATGATTGCAACCACTGCTGTGAGTGTAGTTGGGTAAAGCGTTCTTACTGCAAAATCTGGAAAGTCGGAGCCCGTGAGGTTTGAGAGAATGTTTCTCAGTTTTAAGTCTTTTGAGAATATGTTGAACAATCGATTGGGAGATTGATTAAAATTAAAATTAAAATTAAAGATTGAAATTGCTTCTCTGAGTGTGACAGACAGACTTTCACTCTCGTGACCCATCACTCTCACAAAAATCACCCCACAAGGATGCCCTCCATTTCAATAGGAGGAATTGCGTATAGTTCCGGGGGAATTACATCCATCTCCAAACGAGTAAACATAACCATCAAACCTCTGAATCAGCCTGAAGTGGCGGTAACTGATTCCCTGAGCTACTCTTCTGCCATTAAAATCCTTTAAATCAAAATAACCCGATGATCTTACCGCAACTATTCCGGTGTACACGCCTTTGTATTTACCCTTTGGAATAACAGCTTTGACCATGTCTCCACTCTGGAACCCGTAGTACATTTTCTTCCTTGAGGCAATTCTCGGCTTCTTCGTTTTCTTCGTTGGTTGTGATAAGCACCTCTGGTGTTTACCCCTCCCTTTAGCTTTGATGAGTAAAGGCTTCTGGATGTTTTTGAGTTTGAACCTGAATGGCTTATCCACCATAACTCTGGCTTGTTTGGTTTGTTTGGACTGGTTTTCTTCCTCCTCCTCTTCCACCTCTGTCTTTGATTTCTCTAAATAGGTAAAAGCACACATCGCATTTATGTGGGGCTGGTTGGGTAAACCCAGCTTGTTCCTGACGAATTTTACTGCTGCAAAGGTCGTTGTTCTTACGTTACTGCCGGCAACCTTCTTCATCGCTTCAACGATGGCGTAACGCATAGCATTCATGTGGCCTGCAGACTTCAATGGTTTCTTGCACTGTTTTTGGACTTCAGGAAAACCGAACTCCTCAGCCGTCTTATTACCTTTCAGGCGGTTGCAGGTTCTGCACGCTATGACAAGGTTTGTTATCCTGTCCGTTCCACCCCTTATTTTTGGTATTACGTGATCGATTTCCAGAATCTTATCGCCAGACTCTCCCTTGCAGTAGACGCACTGATGATTGTACTTCTCAAGCAAGTATTCCTTAACCTCATAACCGTAAAGCGTACCGTGCTGATATTCTACTCCTCTGATTTCTGGGTTTTGAAGTTTCTGGGTGTCGAACTTCGTTGTTGCAACTGTGTAACCTGTAATGGGGGCGAGCTTACTCAGCCTCAAACTCCAGCTGCACACGTTGTTGATCTTGCTCCTTAAAGTAGGGGTTAGCCACCCTTTCGGTCTGCGGCGGTTGTTAAACCTAGGAGCTCTGTACCTCAACCTGCTTCTCCTCGATCTGCGGTAGTTCCTCCTTCTCGTTAAACTAGTCGGTATGTCGTTCCTGTGCTCTATGATCGCTGAGAAGAGGACGAATCCATCTTCTCTCACCAGAGCTTTTCCCGTGAAAGTTGAGGTTGAATAGTTCCCCTCCTCTATATCCTGCAGTACCGATTCCCCAACAGTTCTGTCCTTCAGCCTGATGGTGAAAGGGTATAACCTGTGAACTACAGCCCTCCCCTTCTTGAGCAGTTTTCTTGCCCTTGCGGGATGGCATGGCATCAAAGGCTTTTTGTGCTTGTCTAGGACGAACACCCAGTTGAGTTGGGTTTTTCTTCTCCTCCTCTTTTTCCTTTTATCCCCATTGCCAGTAACCTCTCTCATTTCCTTTATTTCCTTTCCTCCCTCATTTTCTTTATTTTTCCCATCTCCACAAATCATCTCTACCACGTTACCTTCCTCCCTTTACGGGGTAACGCCTCCAGCTGGCAGACTGAAGGTCTCCCCTCGGCAATGTCAGCGGGCAGCCCGGGCTTCGCGGTCGAACCGCACGCCCTGTTCCGGCTCGTTTCGTCCCTACCCCTCGGGTTGTCTGCGACCGGAACTCCCAGAGCCCGGAGCTGGGGAGGCACTCCGGGGTGGGTGGTGGATCCTATCAAGGTATCCTGTCAAGGTATCCTGATAAGGCAGATCCCGACAGGACCCCAGGCATCCCGCCAACGTAGCGCACTCATCGGCCGCCAACCTCATACACTGAGCCTGGTCAACCGAGAACGGGTTAGCCCGTTCTCCAGACGAATCCGGGGACAATTACTCATGCCTCCGGATTCATCCGGGGGTGGTTGACTCTCGTGGCGAATCAACATTTTCAGCGGGGAATCCCTGACCTGCACCAGATTGGGACGTCAGTGTTTCGAGTGCCTTTTCAAACGCTTTGCAGGCGTTCACACAGGCGTCGGCAAACTCCACAGCTCTCACGTACTCCTCCTCAACCTCTTTGAGCTGCACTCTTTCGAG
>JARQZL010000123.1 GCA_029984855.1 Archaeoglobales archaeon
CTCGGCGTATGTGCTTCCGTAAGAGCACGAACCGCCAGGCTTACCGTCAAATGTGTAGACAAGGTTTCTCCTGCCATAGATGTCCGGGCTGTGAATGATTATCTTCTTGATAGCCGGGAACTTGACCTTTTTCACTGTGAGCGTCATCGTGGCTTCGCCCTTCTGGTAGGAGGTGTCTATTGCGTATGCCTTGACTGTGTACCTGCCGACGGGCAGGTTGAGGGTTGTGCCGAATGTAACCTTCTTCTTACCGTTGAAGGCATCCTCATACTTCGTTATACCATCAACGACGATTCCGGCGTAGATTATTCCGTGATCGTCAGATGCTGTTGCGGTGATTGGCACGTTTCCGGGCAAAGCAACGTCCCTGCTCGTGATACTTACCGTCGGCGGGCTGTCTTTACTGAGTGAGTTGCTCACGGTAACCCTTACGGTATCGCTGGCCGAGCCAGCTTCGTTCGTCGCTATAGCTGTTATGGTGTGCTCACCGACGTCAGATTCGCTAAAGGTGTGCCAGGCTCTGGTGATCTTGACGTTTTCGAGAGCCTGAGTCTGCGTGGATTTAGGAGATGCTTCGAGCTTGACTTTGACTGGTACGTTCGGGTTGATGACGACCGGATTGAGACCCGGCTTTAAGTATGTTGAGAGGTCGAGTGTCGTTTCGCCACTAACTTTGAATGTCTTGTCCACGAGAGGCAGGAAGATTGTAGCAATTGTATCGGTACTGGAGCTTGTCGTACTGGCAGTCTTACCCTCAAGCAAGATTGTTACGTCTGCCGTACCCTTGAAGACTGTGACGCGTATAGCATCTGCACCTTTCAGCGAAAGTGTGCCTGAATTCGTCACGCTGCTTACAACCTTGCCGGTTTCGGTGTCAATTGCTTCGAAGACTGTCTTGATCGGTGGGTCTGGTACTTTCACAGTCCAGCAGCGGTAGCCACGATACCAGTTCCATTCACACTTCCTCACGTCCTTCGTGCCATCGCTTGCAAAGACCTTGGCAGTGGTGTACCCGGATACAGGTATTTCTTTCATTCCACGTATCGTAACTTTGACGAGGTCTCCAGAACCCACGTTCTCCAGAGTCGTCAGGTGCTGGTTCGTGGCGTAGTAGCTATTCCACACCAAGGGATGTACGTATCCTCCAGCACCGTGTTCTCCTTTCGAATATGCTCTGGTGTAAACCCTGAACTTTTCGTGATTTTTAACAACATGCGTCAGATCGCCCGACCAGACGGGCCTGCCGTTTATGTACACTTTTCCTGCGACCTTTCCATCTTTGTCAGGCATCGCCACAACCTTGACGTTTCCGGACCAACCTCCACCAACATAGCCACATCTCGGTTCCCAGTTGCAGCCGCCGTACAGCTTTGCCACATGGATGCCGTTTACGAAGAGTCCTACGTATTCACAGCCCGTAGCGTAGTGATCTTCCCACCAGCCGTGCCATACATAGTATTTGACTCCGCAGGCATAGAGAGGTACTTGTATGCTGATGTGTCCCTCGTACCTGAATGGTTTATCCGTCTCAACGAGCACACGATTTGGAGATGCATATCTTCCAACTTTAACGTCTGGAAGATTGTGGGTGTACTCGATGTAGTGGTTTTCAACGGGAGTGCCTTCAATTCTTAGATTGGCAATGGATGTATTGGCCGGTTTGATGTGCAGCTTGACATCGCCCTGCAACACGGCAAGGTTCTGGGTGTCCTTCACAGTGAACCAGTCCGAGGAAACAGGTGCTGCCGAAGCTGTGAACGTGAATGCGAGTAAACAGATCAGCGCGAGGACTGTGTATCCTAGCACTCGTCCATAATTAACACCACCCATCTCCATCTTCCCCACTTTCTCCTTCACATTTCTGTCACGCGTCAGCGTCATTCAGAGCTCACCTCCTCAAGAGTGTAATCGACCCTGATCAGGTACCTCGCGTTGTCAGGCCGGACATCGAAGTGGAACCTGCCGAAGAGCCCGTCCAGCGAACCATTGTGCGTCATCGTTTCTCCAGGCGAGATCGTGAATGCTCCCCACGGAGCGGTGACTTTCAGAGAAGATGGATCTCTTATCTTTGAGCTCGGAACTACCAGGATGTCGTATCTGAATGCACCGTGCTCGCTCTTCAGCACTATTGTGTGCTTGCCAGGGCCAAGCGAGAATTCGGTATTAGTGGTCATTCTGTTTCTGTCGAGGATTCCTCCAGATACTGCAGGCCTGCCGTCAACGTAAACCGCAGGGTTCTTCACCACCGTGTAGTAAGATACTTTCACTCCTCCGGCACCGGCATGATCATTGCATCCAAAACACCAGGGTATCGCTGCGATGACTTCCAAAAGCCTCCCGTTGAGAGTCTGCGTTGCTAAGTTGGACGGGATTCTTAGAGTCACCGAAGCATGATTGGTCGTGTGATACTTTTGCTGGTAATACGGATCCGCAGCAAGGTAAATCATCTTCTTACTGGCTAAAACAGCTCCCCTGGCCGGGTGTATGTACCCCCATCTGCCTCCAGTATCGAGGGCATTGGGACCCCAGTAGAAACTACTCGGTTTGTCTGTTACGAGTGCGTAGAACCAGAACCACGAAACTGATTCTCCCGTACTGGCCCAGCCTGTGGCTACGGCAGATATTGCCTTTGCCCCTTCAGGTGCTGCAAGAGCGTACGCCTTGCGATCTTCGTATCGACCGCCGCCGCCTGCCACCAGAGTGCTCCTTGCTTCACCGAGCAAACTCGCGAACCTGACCTTCACTACGGCATCCGAAGGCACGTCGATTGTGAATGCAACGCCCTTGCTGTCCGCAGTACCCTTCTTCTCCATCGGTCTGAACGAGTAAGCAGCACCGTGCTTCGAAGCTTTCTCAACGCTGACCGTAACCTTGCCAGCACCGCTTATGCCGGGATTCGGTATGTACAGGTCGGTGTCGCCGGTCATCAGCATGCAGCCGGTGCTGAACGAGTTGGTCCCGACCAGCGCCGTAGAAACGCCTTCCAGCACCTTACTGTCCAGCCCCACCTCAGTCGAGTGCCCGCCTTTGTCCTTGCTGATCGCAACGATTGCAGGATCTCCGGGAACGAACGTTGCACCGTTTTCGGGATTCACTATGTGAACCTCTGGAGGTGTAACGACGACAACGGTGAATGTTGCCGTGTCGTTGCCCGTCTGATTTATCGTATCGTAGGCTACAGCCTTTATCTTGTGCACACCCTCACCGAGCGAGACCGTTATCGCGTTGCTCAGCTTCCTGAACGGAGAACCCTCGTAAATGGCATGTTCGACTCCATCGACGTACGCTACCACTTTCCTGACTCCAAAATCGTCGGAAGCGGTGACGGAGATTGCCACTTTCGCCGGCAGCTTCGTGGTGCTGACCGTGCAGCCGTCCTTCGGGCTGGTTACCTGCACCACAGGTGGCTTATCTTTCACGACGCGGAACTGTGCTCTGTCCTGTGCGTAGTGCAGAGCGTTCCACGCCACGGCTTTGACGCTGTGGTATCCTTCGGCAGGCTTAACAGTCGTGGTGATCGAACACGTCGGCTTCGCTCCACAGTCTTTCTCAGCGAGAAGCTTGCCATCCAGGAACAGACCCATTCCCAAAGCGTTGGAGGCTCTGGCAGACACGGTGACGGTGCTTCCGGGGACGAACGTTGCACCGCTATGTGGGGAAGTTATTTCGACGCTTACGGGGAGAATTGCTGTCCCTATGCTGATAACCTTCGCAGAAGTCTTTCCACTCGCGTCCTTGGCGAGAATTCTGATATAGCTAACGTTACCCAGATCCTTTGCCGGAATTGAGATGACGTCAGTGTAGTGTGCCAGATCTCTGATCAGTTCGCCTTTGTGCCTGGTCTTTTCAAAGTCCTCGAGTTCGTCTCTGAGCTCCCTGATCGCGTGCTTGATTGTCATTCCTTCCTTTTTCGCGTGCTTTTCCACCAGATTTGACACGTCGTAAACATTCTCTGTGCCGTTGCAGCCGAGCAGAACCGTTCTGCTCACCACAGCCACGTCGTCGGTCAGGTTGACAGCCAGCCTCATCGTTCCTGCATCCTTAGGGCTGGCTGGAGGAATCACATCGACATCGATGCGCGGATAGTCCCTGTCTGCCTGCAAAACAGTCGGTTTTACGTAGACTGCATCGTAAACCTCCTTGCCATCAATGTACAGGGTGACGCTCACGACATCCTCGCTGGCGTCGATTTTGAACGTTGCCTTTTCGTACGGTTCCCAGATGCCGTTGCCGTTGTCATCCCTGATTGGTACCCTCTCACCGTTCACAAGCAGCTGCACCTTTTCAAGCGGAATCGGTACAGGCGACGGGTTGACTGCCGTCACCACGCCGCTGGACACGGTGACGTAAGCGTTAACAGTGGTGGAAGAGCTAACTGCGGTTTCACTCACGTGTCTGGTGACTTCGACGAGCGTTGGAGACATGGCTATCGATACGGCGAGAATCAGTACTGCTGCCAGCACATCCGCAAAACCTCTTTCGTCGTGCATGTTCTCACCTACCTTACTATTTGCTTTCATACCATACCCTATCATACATGCACAACGCAAAATATATAAACATTTCCCGTAGTATATATTGTATTATGCAAAATCAGGTGAGGTGGTGCAATACGAGGAATATGAGAAGTTTGAGAATGAGAAGTTTGAGAAGTGTGGGCGGTAGACTGATCAGGGGTGTAAGTATTAGGCTGATGCCTCGAAGAGAGTTTCATGTGCTGTCCTGTGTGCTGTCCCGGGTACCAGGAGCTCTTCCTGTACTGTTTCTGGCCGGCATTTGCAGAGCCCAAGACGTAACGACGAATCCTGAGTTTCAGGAGCTTCTCGACAAAGTGAACAACGTTATCAGGGCTGCACAGGCTCTCCTGCTGACGCTGTCGGTTCTCTTCATGATGTACGCAGCGTACCTGCACATGACTTCGGAGGGTCAGCCGGAGAAAGAGCAGAAGGCGAGAAAAGCTTTCACCGGAACGCTAATAGGCATCGCCATCGCAGTCCTCGCGGAGGTCATCAGGAACGCAATAGTCGGGATCCTGTCTTAATGTCAGGTAAGGAGCTGAACTGGCGATTTCGCATTCATCCTTTTTCACGTTGGCTGGTTCTCTGGCCGGTTGACTGAGCTGAGTAGGTCGTCAGCTACGTCAAACGTCAAAACGCTGAACAGAAGTGGTGGGACCATGCAGAGTGTAAATGTAAAAGATGTGCAGGAGAAATTGAGTGCACTCAGAGAAAAGCAGCCAGAACTTGTCAGAAGGCTGAAAGCAAAAGTCAAAAAGCTCTGCAGCACACTCGAGTCACTGCCCCTCAGCGAGACTGTCGCAAATCCGTCTCTCTATGTAGAGGCAAAGAGCAAGGGGCGAGAGGGGATGCGCGTTTATCCGGCGTTCGTCGTGGAAGGCAACAAAAAAACTGTTTACGTGGTTTACTGCGATGTTGAAGGCAATGAGGTCGAGAGAAAGGAACTTTCGGCTGCTCCTGCAGCGGATCTCGTGGAGATCTCCAAGATTATCGACGAGTTTGTGTTTGCTGTTCAGGCAGAACTCGAAAGAGTGCAGCTCAAAGAGGTTGAGGAGGAGTACGTGAGAGCTGTGGAGTTTGCCGACGCCTGTGTGAACGCCTGCAAAGCGTTTGAAAAGGCACTCGAAACACTGACGTCCCAATCCGCTCACCTTGAGTGTGAGTTTAAAAAAGAATAGCCTTTCAAGAATAGATAACTAATATAGATAACTAATCTATGGTGAAGTGTTATGGAGCTGGAAGAGCTTATAGAGAGGATGGAGACGTTGGCAGCAGCGATATCTGGAGAAAAGGGAAAAATCTTAGCGTACATATTCAAGCATGGAGAGAGAACGTATGACCAGCTCGCACTGTTCATTGATGAAGCTGAATTAAAAAATGATCTTGAGGATTTAGAAGGGTGTGGTCTCGTCAAGCCTCGTAAGGAGCTTTTGCATCCTTTTCGATCTGAGGAGGTTTATTCATTGAGTGAGAAAGGGCTGTACTATTTGATGGTCCTCGAATCCATGTTTGAAAGGGAAGACACGTTCTTTGAGGCATTTGTGTTAAAACTGGCGGAGGTGGTAGTGTGAGTTTAAAAAAGGCAATTCTGGCTGTTTTGGAGGTTTTCGGGGAGTGTAGAGAGAGTGAGTTATTCAACTTGCTTACGGTGGGACATGAAGCTGGGTTGTTCGATGCAGGGTTAATAAAGTGGGGTGTAGATTGTTTCTACAGTCGAAGAATGTATGAAGAACTCGCATCGCTTGTAGCTTGCAGAGCAGTTAGACGAAATGGGCATCGAACGTTTGAAACGTGTGAGAGCATAAACGACCAGAAACTCGTGGAGTTCTACAGAAAAATAAGGGAACTAAATGTTAGCCCCTACAGAGTGGCTTGGTATCTTCAGGCAAAAAGGTTATCTCCAAGTGGAAAACTTAGAAAACTCTCTGAGTCTGAAAAGAAGAAAATAGATGAGATACTGGAAAGACTAAATGTTGTGAGGGCCTAAGGGGTTCCTTTTTTAGGATTTTCACTCGCTCGAGAGGAGATGTTGATGTGTCACGAGAGTGAGAAGATACCTACACTCTTTAATCAATCTCCCAATCGATTGTTCAACATGTTCTCAAATGACTTAAAACTGAAAAACATTCTCTCAAATCTCATGGGTTCCGTAAGAACGCTTTACCCAGCCGTGCTCACAGCAGTGGTTGCAATCATGTGCTACGCACACGCTAACCTCAGCACCATCACCATAGTCGCAGGTTTTGCAATCCTTCTCTGGATTGACATCGCATCTTACCTTTACCTCTCGAGGAAAATCG
>JARQZL010000124.1 GCA_029984855.1 Archaeoglobales archaeon
AGAGGTGGAATTGCGCATAAATTCAGTGAATCTGTTTGTTGATGCTAAAGTTATAGAACCTATTAAACTTGAGTTCGAGGGTCTTACTGAGATAAGCTCACCAAGAGAACAAAATATGTCTGTAAAATTATCGCAGTTGAAGGCTTGGCCACTTCCTGCCGATGCAAGTAACCAAATTGAGGACAAAGACCTCGCACTAAAAATGCTGTTATCTAAAATACTTGTCTTAAACACGGGTTGTGAGACAAACATAACACAACTGCAGGCATCTGCTTGGGATAAGAGTTTGGAAGTAAAAATAGAGACTGATGAGGGGTATAGGACTTTGGTTTGTTACCCAATTACGATATTTGAGAGTAATCGTCCTATTGCAAGGATATGGATTTCTCCGGAAGTTCCACTACCTGTTAAGTTTCAGAACTTGGAGAATCAGAAGGAACTTACTCTAAGATGGTATAAGAGAGGCAATGAGGACTTAAGCTTCTACTGTGATGCTTTTCACTGGAAAAAGAAAAGAAGCGAATACATATCGGAGTATGATGGTATACCAAAAATAGGTGCAGTTTACACAACGTGGAGTCCGAAGATCTCTTTAGATGACGCAATAGCGGCATCAAGGAGTTGCTACCTTTTAAAAGAGTATGCCAAAGAGTATGGTTCACCAAAGGTTATAAGGTTGCAATATTCGGAATCTCCCTTTATCAGCAGTTACGAGATCTGGTGGGCAAAGGAAGGAAGCACAAAAGCTGTTAAAATTACGTACGAAGTTGATATAATGCATTCGAAGCCTTATATTAACAAGAGCGAAATCGTACAACTCCCTAAACCTGCAAAAATTCCTAACAAATTCCTGACCTTGAGTGGATTGATTGCCCTTGCGGAAGAGAATGGTGTTGAGATGAGCGACTTTATTGGATATTTGGACATGGATTACGTCAATTCTTCAGCTTCAGTTGTTAAAATATCGCCTCTTGGGATGCAGTTTAAACTTATTATTCTGGATGGCGAAACTGGTGGTAAACAACTCGTTGGAGAAGGGTCAGTGAAGATGCCTGAATTTGGAGCTATTCTTGCTATTATAGCCATGCTGGCAGCATTAGTTGTGAGAAAAGAGTATTAGAAAAAAGTAAAATCACTGAGACTTGTTAATTTTACGGTTTATTATTGATCTATTTTTGATTTAGAGTTGTTTTGTTTTGTCCCGCTACAAGAGAAGGTTGTTAGAATGTCTGTTTAAGGTATAAAGCTATTTGAGAAGATTAGATAAGAGGTTGGTAGAACACCTTAATGAACTTAAAGTGTTTAGGGTGCTTACATGGTGCTGTCAAGAATAGCAACAAAAAATAAATAGAAGAAATACAACAATGCAACCGCTGAGGCAATTGGTAGATTGCGTCAAGTCTACAAAAGCTTCGAGAACAAGAAAAATGTGGAATTAAAGATATTAGCAGCTCTATTATACTTCTTCGGTCTCTCTTTAAGAAGGACAAGCGATTTTCTATCTCTTTTCGAGAAATAAGCCGCGAATCTGTTAGAATTTACTACCATAGGCTTAGGAAAGTCTTAAAGCAGCCAAAAAAGAAGAAAAGGAGATTAATAGCGATAGACGAAACAAAAATTAAGCTTGAGAAAAGACTAATCTTCATATGGGCCGCTATAGATATTGATACAAAGGAATGCTTAGCCGTATGGGCTTCAGAAGGAAGAGGAAGCTTTGAAGCTTACGTTTTCTTGAGAGAAGTTCTCAAATACTGCGGAAACAAGCCAGAAATCGTTGTGGACAAAGGATTCTGGTATCTTTGGGCTTTACAAAGGCTTGGGTTGAAGTACAGACACGAAACTGGCAAAGGAATGCTGTGGAAGGATTCTTCTCAAGGTTTAAGGAGAGGACGAAGAGGTTCTGGAACAGATTTCTTTCGAGTTCTTTTGACTCTGTTCAGAGCTGGGTAGAGAGCTTTATGGCTTTCTATAACTACTGGAGGTGTTTATCTTGACACTACCGCTTACACGACTTCAAACCAATCTCTTCTCTAAACCATCCAATAAATAAATAACCAGCTCGTGAACTCTCCCACACAAAGAGACCTAATTGGCGGGGATATAGAGGGTTTTTGATAAGTTTTAGGGAGTGTTTTGAACCTGAAGTTCCCGACTATACGAGATATGTAAGGTCGTGAAGAGGTTGCTATAAATCTCCTGAAAGAATAAAATCAATCCTAAGATGGCTATTTGCCATAATCGGTTTAATACGGTAAAAGATTGAGCATCGAAAGTGTTTTTCAATTAAACATAGCTTCGGTGTCGTATCAAATCCCGTTCAGCTCAGTTCATCGAATCTCATCTTATTCCAGTAGCTTACAACACCTAGGAATTCTTTATTCCCTTAACATACCTCCCCCTACACTTATTTTCAACAGAGCAAAAAATAAAATTATAATGCCTCAAAGGCTCGCTCGAGCATGCTGAGAATTTTGTTTTTAATTTCAACATATTTGTTGTTTCCCTTCCCTGCGAATCTAAGTTCTGGGTCCTTTCCTATTCTTAATTTTACATCGTCTTTCTTTACAGGGTCGTAGATCCCCATTAAAAAGCCATAGTTTCTCGGTTCTATCCATCCTATGATTTCTCTTCTTCCCCTCATCGGTATTTCTTTCTTGAAGGTAATCCACCTATATCCCTCTCTCCAAGCTTTGTCGCTCGGGAGCGTAATTTTTACTCCTACTTCTTCTACAATCTGCCATCCAGAATTTTGATAATCATGGGCTTTAGTTTCTTTACCCTTAACCCATTCTACAATCTCTTTCGATAGATATCTGTAAGGCACGGGAATCTCTTTTAAAACCTCATCTACAGATGGTCCATCCAATTCAGCTGAAATCGTATCTCTGCAATTTTCCAGCCAGATCCTGATCACTTTCTCGATAGCGTCGTTGAGTGTATCTTTTGGTCCCATGAGGGGAATTGCTAACTCTTTCAAAGCCTCAAACACTCCCTTACTAAGTTCGATTGCTGCCATTCAGCACACCCCCACCAATAATTGGTCAATAAGTGGTTGATAAATCTTTTGGTCACTACTTGTTCAGTAACTCAATAAGTAGTTAGTAGATCACTAGAAAGAAAGATGATAATAAAGTTATTTTGAAACAAAAAATGTAGCAATAATATAATAAACACTTCTTAAGCAGTAGTTGCCAAAATTGGTGATTATGTTTAAATTAGGTTAGAAATTTTAAAATGCTATTTTTATCTGGTTCAGTCAGAGGTAGCACAATGCTCGTATCAGAGAAGAAGACGAGATAATAAAGCAAAGCTAAGTTTTTAAAACCTTATTGATTGACGTTAAAACCATCATGGGGCAAAAGCCTCATAATGAACAAATTAAAAATTACGGAGAATCCGATTTATTCGATCTTTTACGTCTTTCCTTGAGAAGGATAGATGAAGAGCCAGACGAGTATCTCATAGAAGAGTTCGTTCAATCCCTTGAAGAGGAAATTAAGGCAATTAAAGAAGGTAGAGGAGGAACAAGCGTAAGAGTTATCAATGGAAAATTCGTTTGAAAAACATCCGATTTTTACGTTTATTCCTTTGCGCTCGAGAACTTCCTTGCAGCGATAGACGATTCTCCAGTGGAGCTTAAAGTTGGAAACTCAAGTTACAGAGGCTGGATCATCCAAACAAGAGGTTTAGAAATTACAATAGGGGTTGAACAAGATTTAGGTGAGAAAATAGAGGAAGCTGAGATAGTAACCAACCTGTATTTTTTGCTCGAGATGTTGAAGAAAAAATTTGAGGAAATAAAGAACAGCCAGAATTAAAACAAGCAGGAAGACAAACCAAAGCCCATCGACAAGGAAACAGAAGAAATCGTCTTGCAAGCCTACCAAAAGTACAAGCTAAGTCCAGTACTGCTTGAAAGGCTGATAGAAAGAGATTACGGCATCCATATCCCTCACAACACCATCTACAAAGTTTTACTCAAACACGGTTTGGTGGAGGAGAACATGAACAAGAAGAAGCGAAGGAAGTGGGTTAGATACGAAAGAGAGCATTCAATGTCTCTCTGGCAGGGAGACTGGAAAAGGTTTGGAAATAAGTGGATACTTGCTTTCATGGACGACGCAAGTCGATTAATAACTTGTTACGGCATCTTTGATTCCGCAACAACTGAGAACACGATTGAAGTTCTCAGGAAAGGATTTGCTGAATACGGCATTCCGGATGAAATCCTTACAGATCTTGAAACAATTCGTTGCAGCTAAGAGAAGAGAGAAAGCCAAGCACAGGTTTAAAGAATTCTTGAAGGAGAATAGAGTTAAGCACATCGTCGCAGGGATAAATCATCCTCAAACCAACGGAAAGATTGACAGCTTTGGTTTGATGGAGCAGAAAACTTGTCTTTTTGAATCGCTGGATGAGTTTGTTTACTGGTATAACTACGTGAAGCCACACATGAGCCTGAATTTTGATGAACTGGAGACACCTTATCAGGCTTTTCTCAGGAAGTTGCCCGCTGAAAGGGTTTTTGATTACACCAGGAGGTGGTTGTTTGAGGAGTGAAATTATTTCGGGATATCACATATACAAAACTGCTAAGAGTAAGATATATAACCGTAAACACCAAAATCGCTGATGTAGAGTAGATAGGGGTGGTACTGTCAAGACAAACACCTCCCGTAGTCATAGAAAGCCATAAAATTTCTCCAACTAGCCCTGTACAGAGCTAAAAGCACTCCTGAATGGGAATCTGATCTAGGACCTCCTCATCCTTTTCCTTTAAATCTTGAGAAGTTCATAAAAGTGCTCGGGCTGTGAGGAGCTGACCGAGAAACAGTCGATCACTTCATGTGGCCATCAGTTCCTTTAGTTCTCCGTCTTTTTCGAGTTCGTAGACCGAGTCTTTTTCAGCTTCAACGACGAACAACCTTATTCTGAATCCCTCTGCTTTCTCCACTTCATTCAGCCACTCTCTAAGCTCCTTCGTAATTTTTTTCATGGCATCAATCTTTGTTCCAGTTTTTATTCCTTCCTTATCGCCCCCTACGATGAAGACGACCTCTTTAATGTTGACACCTTCCACTTTCTTCGCAAGAGAGGCCAATCCGATCTTCGTTAATACGTTGAACCAATCTGTTTCTATTTCGAAAATTGTTACGCCGCGATCGCTTCGCAAAACACCGTCAGGCTGGTAGTGTCTCCACAGTTTTTCCTCAACTACGCTCCCTTGTGGTAACGCCTTTATCTTTCCCGCTTTCACATTTCCCACAAAAATACTCCACAACTTCGTGTGATACTTTCCGACTCCACCTACTGACGGAGGTTT
>JARQZL010000125.1 GCA_029984855.1 Archaeoglobales archaeon
AAGAGCTAAAGGAAGTGATTTCGAGTAGCTTTTACATGCTAACTCTGAAGAAGAGTTTTGTTGAGAAGTGGATTAGAAGGTTTTTGAGTTTTGGTTAAAGAAGTTATGTCAGATACTATAAATTATAGAAGTGTGGTGAAAGTGCAATTTTGTTCTTCGAGGGGAGCATGCGATGCTCCAACCTCTTCCGTTATCAGCCCTTAATGCATTTCTTTGACTGACAATAATAAAACAAAATCTCATCCACAATCATTTCCCAAGCAACCCCTTCTCCAGAAAACTCACATAATCCTCCCTGTTCTTCCCTATTATAACGTGGTCAAGAACTCTCACTCCAATCAAACCGCAGGCCTCAGCTATCCTCTTTGTAACCCTTATATCCTCACCGGAAGGTTCTGCTTCACCACTCGGATGGTTATGTGTAAGAATTATTGACGCTGCCCCTTCTCTCGATGCTTCTCTCACAATTTCCCTGATGTCAACAACGCTTGCCTCAAGACCTCCCTTACTCACCTCGATATTCTTAATGGGTTTATTACCGCTGTCAAGCAAAATCACGTTAAAGAACTCCTTCTTTGAATCTCTCAGATAGGGTGAGTAGTAATCAAACACGTACTCAACCACATCCTCAACACAGCTTATCCTCTTCTTTTTCTCAGCATTCTCCCTTAGTAATCTTTTTCCAATCTCCAGAGCCGCCTTAATCTGTGCTGCCTTCGCCACTCCAATACCCTCAATCTCACATAATTCGGTAATTGAAGCAGAATCTATTGCCCTCAGACTCCCAAAATGGTTGAGTAACTTTCTTGCTAAATCCTCTGCACTTATTCCATCGCTACCCGTCCTCAATATTATTGCCAGCAGCTTTGTAGAGCTCAGATTCTCCGCTCCATGTTTTACCAGCATCTCTCTCGGCCTCTCATCTCTGACCCACTTATTTATCGGCCTGTTTGTTCTCCGTTCTGCCACCTTTTCCCTTACAGCATTCCTTATCCTTTCGCAGCTCTCTTTATCTCTTAGGCTTAGTTTTTCAATAATTTCATCCTTAAACTTATCAAACAGTTCATTACTGCTCTTCCTAACAAAAAAGACCTTACCTTTCCTACTGCACACCGGATACGCCTTTACTGTCGCAAGAAACTCTATTATCTCCTCTTCGCTTTCCAAGGGACGGGCATCCATGGTATATGCATCCATGCCATATCATGCTGTAAATGCCATAAATATTTTTCAGATTGTTTTATTGCAATCTGCCTGAATATACATGGAACGAATTCACAATTTCATCAACTGTTAACTTATTTCATTGCAATCTCATATTCGTCAAGTTCCACTGTTTGCATGTTCTCCTTGAGTTCTTTCAGGAATTTACCAGCGAGCTCAGCAGCCCTCTTCTTGCAGTGCCCGCATAGAAGTTTTCCACCCCTGCACTCATCTCGCAGCTCTTCAAGCTCTCTATCATCCAGAAGCAGGTGGATTGTATACAGTTCGAAGACAGAGCACTTCTCCGGCTCACCACCAAGCCTGCGCTGTTCTTCAGCACTGCCCCTTCCGCCAGTTATTGCTTTCCTAATCTTCTTTCCCGCAACCTCTGGTTCATCAAGAAGGGAGATGTAACTTTCCGGCCTGCTGCTCGACATTTTTCCCCCCGTCAGGCCGGTTGTAAAGCGGTGGTATGTTGAAGAGGGCGGAATGAAAGCATAACCTCCAACCTCAAGTTCTATCTGCCTCACTTCATTCTCTATATCCTTTCTATCACCAAAAACATCTATGTGCTCTTCATAAACATTCTTCTCGAATTTGAGCTTTCGAAGCTCTCTTAGATATTCACTGTTCTTCCTGCTTCTTATCCTCATTCCACCCTCTATTGGTTCAAAAGCAAATACGCTGATACGAGCTGCCAGATCTCTCGTCAGCCTTATGTGCGGATCCTGATCAGCCCCAACTGGAATCACAACAGGCTTTGGCCCTCCAAACTCTCTGAGCTGGGGATGGAGGATGTCTGCAGCCTGAATAGAAGTTGTGAACATTTTTGCCAGCTGGGTCTCTGAAGTGAATCCGTATATGGCCTTCAGCTCGCTCCAGTTGACTTCCGTCGCCAGTTCGAACGCCAAATCCTTTACTGCATTGCTTGCAGACTGAAAGTAGATTATTGCATTCTCTGGTTTCAGGCCAAGGGCTGCAATACTCCTTACATACATCAACCCGATCTCCTTCGTTTTTTCCCATGGTAGCCCTCTGACTGCATGTGCCTCCATGTCTGCAATCGCAACGAATGCCATTCCCCCCATCTGCTGGTGCCACACGATTTCATCCATCGTCATCTTGTGGCCGAAGTGAGGCATTCCGGAGGGCATGAAGCCGGACATCACAGCCCAGGGGCTCTTATTTACAATTGCATTAATTATCCTGCCATAATCACGATGACCGAAGATGATGCCTCTTCGCATGAGATGGTTTGGCTCAGGAACTTTATCAAGCAACTCCGCAAAGGATTGCATCCCGAACTCTTTGATGAGCCTTTCATAGTCAATGATACCTTCGACCTCCCAAGGGGTGACCTTCATGCTTCCGGTTTCTTGATCTTCCATGACTCCCGCTTTTACTTGCGATTTAATATTTTTCTGCTTTTAAAGCCATGAATCAATTAAACCTTGCCTGTCAAAGAGGAAAAAAGAGCTTTTATCACATCGTAAATTGAGAAAGGCTTTGACTTCTCCTTCTGTGGTGTTGCCTTCACACCAACTTCCTTCTTCAGTTCTGCAAACTTATATATGACCTTGCCGTGGCATGCAACACATATATCATTGAGAATCTCGCCATGAATTTCGTGGATTCCGCCCTTGTGGCAGTAGTAGCAGTTTGCAGACTCAGGTTTGGTCACAACGCCCTCTCCATGGCATGCTGAACAATTGATGTTTGTATGGGGGATGTGAACTGCTATAGCATCAAGGTTATTGCTGCTGTATCCAGCACCAATATGGCATTTGATGCAGGGATTGAGGCCATGGAGCTTTGAGAGCTTTTCCATGTTGATATGAGTGCCACTCCATATGTCAACGCTGTGACACCTGCAGTGGGACAGTTTGGATATCTGTTCCTGCTTGCTTAGAAGCAAATCGTGACAGGGGAAGCATATCTCACCGTAACCTGGAGGGTGCTGACTGCCCTTGAGGACTGCTGCAGCACACCCTACTGATGATGTCAAGATTGCCAAGGTCAAGGCAAGCTGAATATACCTTCTCGGCATTAAATACAATTTCAAAAAAGAGTATAAATCAGTTTTTGTTTTTTGATCAAAAAGCAAAGAAACTGGAAGCCTGTGTTGTTGATTGTTGATGCCAGCAATTGCTCAAGAGGGAAATGTAAAAAACTTCTCTTCTCAGGAATCTTTAGTGCTATGCACTTAACCAAATCTCAGTTTGGTTCCCTAAATGATACCAAAATTTAAATATTTTGGTTCCTCATATGATCCCATGAAGGGGGAGATTCTTAAGAGGGTAATAGTTGAGTTCCACGAATCCGAACTGCCAGAGTTAATCGAAAGGAAGATAGTCGATGTTGATTTTTTAGAGACGGGGAAGATAATCAGTATCGTTGGTCCGAGAAGGTGCGGGAAAACGTATTATCTCTACTACCTCATGAAGAGGTTGATCCGACAAGGTGTCGATAAAACGAGGTTGTTATACGTGAATTTCGAAGACGAGAGGATTTTACCTTTTAGCGTGAAGGAGTTCGACTTAATCCTCGAAGCTTATTTTGAACTCTACCCAGAGAACAAAGGAAAGGAAGTATACGCATTTTTTGACGAAATCCAGAACGTGGTAGGATGGGAGGTAGCCATAAGAAGGCTGTACGACAGAGAAAAAATGAGAATATTCGTCACTGGTTCAAGTTCAAAGTTGCTGAGCAAGGAGATCGCAACTGCTCTGAGAGGAAGAACGATAAGCTACGAACTGCAACCGTTCTCGTTTCTCGAAATCTTAACGACAAAAGGCGTTAAAGTTACGCCAGATCTACCGTATTCGAGCAGAAGATTCTACGTTAAGAAAATTCTTGATGAGTACATGAAGCCTGGTGGCTTTCCGGAAGTTGTACTCGAAGATAATGAGAATACTAAGATAAGGGTACTTCAGGAATACCTCAACACGATTTTTTTCAGAGATTTGGTGGAAAGGTATTCGGTAAGAAACACCATCCTGCTGAAAGAACTCATCAGATTTCTTATATCAAATATTTCGAGATATTTCAGCATATCCAGATTCTACAAACTGGCCAAGCAGAACTTCAGAGTTACCAAAAGGACAATTCTCAACTACTGCTCATACCTCGAAGACGTAAGGCTAATACTCTTCGTTAAAAAGTTTGGAGGTCTTAAAGAGCAGATTGTCAATCCCAGAAAGGTATACAGCATAGATGTCGGTTTCAAAACTGCAAGCGGATTCTACACATCCGAAGACCTTGGAAGGATTGCGGAAAATCTGGTTTTCCTCAAGCTGAGGGAGAGGTGGCTTAGAGATCCACTTACAGAAATATACTACTGGAAGCAAAAACACGAAGTTGATTTTATTGTTAAGAGAGGTAGAGCCGTTGAAGAAATCATTCAGGTGTGCTGGGATGCTGAGGAAGCTAAGAAAAGAGAAATCAGGGGTCTGTTAGAAGCTTCAAGGTTTTTCGGAATTAAAAGAAGTGTCATTGTGACAGGAGATTTTGAAGGGGAAGAAGAAGTAGAAGGCGTAAAAATTGAGTACATACCTCTCTGGAAGTTTTTGGCTTTAATTTAGGATAATGGTTTTTGAATTTGTTGATCTTATGGCATTACAAGCCTCGTTTGCCGCAAATATTTTTCCACTTTACTTTTAAAAAATTAAAGAAAATTACTGATAGTTCACGCCGGGAACGCTGCCTGGCCAGTTGTTCGCATTATAGGTTGTACTTCCGTTTCCAGTAGTGTTACCCCAAGAGTACGCTGTAGCAGTACCGTTGTATGCCCAGTCAGTGACAGTCCAGTTGTGCGGGCCGTTTACAGTCGTAACCGGGTTGCCAAGACTGAGGTTGAACTCCAAGCTTCTCGCATGCTGCCATCTGATCTTCACTGCAACATGGGTGTGACATGCAATACATGCCTCATTAGAATCCTGCAGTGTACCGTTCTGTATTGCTCTTGCAACGAACGCGTTGTGTGCTTCATACTTTCCGTTGTATGTTGCGTTTGAGTAGTCGTATGGCGAGCTAACGCCAAATCCACTTATATTGAAGCCTCCCGCATAGTATCCTGCATAGTTTGTTGCTGCAGCAGAGTTGTTCTGGTGGCACATCATACACGCAACAACGCTTGCTGCATGTGCCTGTTGACCCGGTGTGTAGCTGGTGTAGCTGCCATTCACGCTTGCATAGGTTATGCTTCCGTTACCCCTGTGACACGCTTCACAGTCATGTCTGTCTGCAGTATTGGGATCTCCCCAGTGTATGTGGAAGTTGCTCTGGCTCAGTTCTTCAAAGACATCAGCATGACATTTCTCGCACGGCACGTTGTTACCAGTTCCGCTGAGATTGTACCAGTAGTGCTGTCCTGCGAACATTGAGACTGTCGAGGGTAAAACTAATATGCCCGTAGCAGCCAATGTTACCGCTATCAGTATCAGCTTTCCACCGTTCATTTTTATTCACCCCAGTTAAAAGTGTCTTGAGGACAATATTTAAGCTTTTTGAAAAAAAGTTGATGATAAGACTATTGTAATTATAACCACTTTGATAGCGGCTCGTTTCATTTTAAAGCTATTTTCAAAGCAGAAGTTGAAACAGTTTTGATTAGTATGAATAAATTCTTTTGGCTTTAAAAAATTGCAAAGTCGGAAAGTCTTTTCTGGCCGGCCATATATGGAGTAGCTTTTTTAACGCTGAACCCCATCCTCTTCAGATCTGCAAGGCTGTAACCCTTCTCAATTAGTTTTGCAGCCCTTGGACCTATTCCAGGAATGTCTATCGGCCTTGCTATTCCAAATTTTTCCGCAAGCAGAACCTTTGGATCGTCTTTAAGCATTCCGTCTTCAAGAACGTCACGTATGCGCCTTGCGTCGAACCCGTAAAGCCTTATGAGTGCATCGATGCTGTAAAGCCTTGCTGCCCTTTTTCTGCTCTCACTTCTGCAATTCTCCATGGGTGTGTTCTTCAAGGGCGTAAAGGGCGATATGTAGAACCTTGAGATGCCGTATTCCTCATACTGCCTTTTCATGCATGCTATGATATCAGCATCGCTCTCTCCAAGCCCCGCTATAACCTGTGTGGTGTGGCTTTTAGAGTTACCATATCTCCTTACTTCTTCAGAAATCCATCGCTCTCTCCTCAGAATATCATATCTGCTCTTCACACTTACCACTTCGTTAAGCATCGATGGTTTGGCCACCTCAATATTTATGCTAACCCTGTTTGCAATTTCAATTGCCTGCCTTATCTGCTCTTTGTTTGCCCCTGGAACTATTTTAAGGTGGACGTAACCCTTAAATTCTTTCCTTATGAGCTGTCCCGTCTCGATTATATCCTCCATCACTTTTTCTGGATCTGAGTGCATTCCTGAACTCACAAATGCACCATCCACAAGCCCACGCCTTCTAAGGTTTAGAAAGGCTCTGGCAAACTCTTCAGGTGTTACTGATATTCCTTTTCTCCACGGGTTGGGGCAGTATGCACAATCAAACCTGCAGTTGCTTGAGAGCAGAGCTTTGAACAGCCTGGCCTTTTTGCTCATGGCGACGTAGATGAGTCCATTGAACTTGCAGTCCCCGCAAACATCGAATCTGCTCTCTGCTGCAAGCCTTGCTATTCTGGCATTCACATAAGCTGGTTGGTGAGAAACTTAATCTCTCTTTTGAGTGGTGCGAAAGTTGAATGCACAAGCTTAAATATCTTTGTTACAAGCGGATTCCATGGAATACTACCTTCGATGCATCGAGTGCGGTAAAAAATATGAGAGAGAGGACATATACACATGTGAATGTGGTGGATTGCTTGAGGTTGCCATAAATTTTGATAGCGTTGAAATTGACTTCAGGCTTGACAGTAACAACTTAAGCGTCTGGAAGTACCGCTGTCTGCTCCCCATTAAAACGGAGCCGGTATCACTGAAAGAGGGTGGAACACCTTTATATCATACAAGGCTTGAAGAAGAGCTTGAATGCGGAATTTACGTCAAGCATGAAGGAGCGAACCCGTCTGGCTCATTCAAGGACAGAGGTATGACTGTTGGAGTTACGAAAGCTATAGAACTTGGAAAAAAAGCTGTTGCCTGTGCATCAACAGGCAATACCTCAGCATCTATGGCGATGTACGCTGCGAAGGCTGGCTTAAAGGCCTACGTTTTGCTTCCGGCAGGTAAGGTAGCCTTAGGCAAGGTCGCTCAAGCCTTAATGCACGGTGCGAGGGTTATAGGCATCAGAGGAAACTTCGATGAGGCGCTTGCCCTCGTAAGGCAGATTAGCGAGGAGGAGGGCTTTTATTTGCTCAACTCCGTCAATCCTTTCAGGCTTGAGGGACAGAAGACGATAGCTTACGAGATAGTGGACGAGATAGGTGTACCTGACAGGGTTGTTCTGCCTGTTGGCAATGCCGGCAACATTTCTGCAATTTACAAGGGATTCAGAGAGCTGAAGGAGCTCGGTCTGATAGATTCAATTCCAAAGATGACTGGAGTGCAGGCTGAGGGTGCAAATCCCATTTATCGAGCAGTTAAGTGTGGAAAGGAGGCCATAGATCCAGTCATGAATCCGGAGACTGTTGCAACGGCTATAAGAATAGGCCAGCCTGTGAATGCGAGAAAGGCACTCAGGGCAATATACGAGTCGAATGGGACAGCGGTTCAGGTAAGCGATGACGAAATCATTCAGGCTCAAAAAGATCTTGCGAGGGAAGGTATTGGCGTTGAACCTGCCTCGGCAGCATCAGTTGCAGGATTGAGAAAACTCATGGCTGAAGGAGTTATTGAGAGGGATGAAGTTATTGTATGTATAACCACCGGCCATCTGCTCAAAGATCCTGAAGCAGTCATAAGGGCATGTGGAAAGCCTGTTGAGGTTGATGCAAGTCTGGAGGCCATTAAAGAGGTTCTCTAACTTTTTCTTTCTCTAAATTCTCAATCAAATCAAGCAGTTCTCTTGCAGCCTTCTCTGGATCATCAGCCATCGCAACGGCAGAGACGACTGCAACGCCGGCAACACCTGTTTCTAAGACTTCTAAAACGTTCTCCCTGTTTATACCACCTATGGCAACAACAGGAACCGATGTTGCTTCAACTATCCTTTTCACACCCTCAAGTCCTATAACCTCTGTCTCTTTTGTTCCTGTTGGAAACACTGAACCTGCACCAAAATAATCTGCATGCCTTTCTGCTCTTTTTGCCTGCTCTACCGTCTTGACCGATACGCCGATGATGCCATCGAAGATTTCAGCAACAATTTCTACTGGCATGTCTTCCTGACCCACGTGAACGCCATCAGCATTGCATGCGATCGCAACATCAACCCTGTCGTTCACTATAAGCGTTGAATCGTACTCGTCACACAGCTTTCTTATTCGCCTTGCCTCCTCAACCATTATTTTTGCTGGTGCCTCCTTTTCCCGGTACTGGATGATTTCAACTCCCGCTTTCAATGCCGCTTCTGCAACCTCCTCGTGCTTCCATCTCCTGTTGCCTGTTATAACGTACAGGCTGAGATTTAGCATACTGCTCATTCAACCTGCCTGCTGAAGTATTTTACACTTCCAGCTCGTTCACCTTCTCCCACGTATTCTCATCAAAAACAACCACTCTGTTTCCTATGATGTAAAGGTAGTCTCCGATGTAGATGGCTCTCAACGCTGATACATCCACTGCCTTTAAAAGCTCCAGCTTATCCTTATACGAGAAGATGTAGCCACCCCTGCTTCCGGGCAAAAAGAAAATCTCATGTTTTTTGTCGATCAGGAATGCATGGTGTGTCCTCAAAATGTCAGACCAGTATTCATCGAGCACATATCTATCAATCTCTTCTGGATTTTTGCGTGACACGTCAAACAGTGAAATTTTAACATTTCTTCCCTCTTTTCCTATTCCGAGGATTGTGCTTTCATTTATCGGATGCAGATCCGAGGAGTATCCCGGGATCTTCAGCTCACCTTTAAGCTGCGGATTTTCTGGATTTGAGAGGTCAATCACAAAGAAGGGGTCTGTCCGTCTGAAGGTTACAACATATCCCTTATCTCCAGCAAACCTGACTGCATATATTCTCTCATCTTTGCCAAAATCCTTGATTGAACCAACAACGTCCAGATTTTCATCGAGAACATAGAGGTCGTTGGTATCTCCAACGGTTACTGCAATCCTCAGATGGCCCTTGTATTCATCTAAGGCAAACTGGTTCAGTGGCCTACCGGGAACTTCACCACCTGCAAGCAACTCGAGATCCAATCCAATTTTTGCAATTCCCGTCCTCTCAAGCTCTCTTTTATGCTCTTTCATGTATTCATAAAACCTGTTCGAGAGTTCATTTCTGAACTTCAGCCTTTCATCCCTGCTCAAAGAGCTAAAGTACTGGGACATGATTACTCCAAGCTCAACCTGTTTTGCCCTGCTGCTGATGTCGTAGTTCAGCAACTTTCCAACCTTTTTAATAACCTCGGGGGGAATTAAATCGGTGTTCTTCTTTAAAAAGTCGTATGTGAACCTCACCGGGTCTGCATGGCGGGAATAGGTGATGTAGATTGCGTTTTTTGACATGTAAACGATTGATGAGCCAGAAGTACCCATAAAGGAGATGGCCCTCTCAACGCCTCCGGTCTTTGGATTCAGAACCATTACATTGTACGAAACATCGACGGGAACAGGTTGAACTGGATGGTATATTCTCGAATGATCGATCACCACATTGCCTGATTTAAGGGGTCTTATGGGGCACGGATTGTAGAAATCAACCCATATTCTTGTAACCAGATATATTCTGTCACCGTAAAGCCTTGCCGATACCAGACTGCCATTCAATTCAATATTCCATGCTTTTTCGGGTTTTTTAGATACGTTGTATCCGTATATCCTGTCATGCCCAAAGATTATCAGTGTATCGTTGTGGAGTAGAAGTTCTCCACCTTTGTCTATCTCTGAATCAAGTTTAAGAGATTCTGGAGGGTAGGCTTTGATTATCTTTGTTTTTCGTATTGCTGGATAATTTAGATAATAGTATCTCCATTGAGAGAAATAGATGTTTACGCCATCCGTTTTCACAATGTCTGGCTCATCAATCCCTGCAACCTGAACATTTGTCTCTGAAACCCTTTCTGCTTTGGAGCAGGGAGTGGAAGTGGGAACCGGCAGAGGCGTTGCTGCAGGAGTAACAGTTGGCGTAGGAGTCTGTTCAGACAGAGGTATGCTTCTACTCACTACTGGAATAGGAGCATAATACATCATACTCATTCCAAAGCCTGAGCATTCAGCAGACTGGAGATACGTTTTTACCTCCTCATCAGAAGAAAAACTGGAGAAATTCTGTATTGAGGATTTTTTTGCATTCTCTGCACAGCCAGCGATTGCGATGACAAGAAAGAGTACAATAAGAATTAGCAATTTCGACACTGCCATGGTGAGATGTTGTTTTAGCATGATATATAATTTTTTAATTTGTTATATTTTATATTTGAATTTTGTCTAAAAAATTTTGCAAATTTCGAAAAGAGAGATATTTAAAGGCTTACGGGCTCATAACGAGCTTTGCCGACCATACAGGATTTCCTGTATCAGTGTCTATCACAGTTACCTTGAAGGTGTCCCCCACCGCTATGCTGAGCCTGATGTCAGGCCCCGTAAACCTTGCGCCCCATGCACTCTTGGTAAAACGGATGAACGCCGTATCTCCGGGAGAGATGTAGTCTGCATGCGGTGAGAAAGTAACATTGCTCATGTTTACGTAGCCCGACGTCAGTGGATGCGATGTCTCAATTCTTATTCTTAGGTTGGACTTATAAAGCGTGTCTCCACTGAGCATGTCCAGCCTTACGTATCCATCGCTGTACGATGCACGTGCATCGAACTGTGCATTGGGGGTTCTATCCTTCAGGGGTATCGATCCTGTGTAAGAGCTGACCGCTGCCGCAAGCAGCACTGTAACAACGAGCATCAGCATCACGCCGATTACCGGACTTACAGCTTTTTCTTTCTTCATACTCCCTCACCCTCCACCATGACGTCCTTATGCCAGATGACGGTGTTTGCCGGGAGATACACTATTTTGACTGTAATGTAATGGCCCGGAGTGACGTTCCAGCCATCAGCGATGCATGCGCAGAATCCTGTCACGTTGCCCCCTTCGTATTCTGTAACATTCCACGGAGCTTGCGGATAATTCTCGTACCAGTCTGCAGTCATTGTTATGCCTGGAAAAATAGTGTAGTTTCCGAAGTCAACTGCCGGGTTGTTACCAAACCAGCCCTTTGACATATCGTTTAAGTACGGTGAAGTGCCATTCTTCCATCCACTCCAGCTTGTATAGTAGTGCGTGTTCCTGCTGCACGGCAGAACCTCCATAGTCTTTCTTCCATAAGCATCTGGATTGTACGTGATTATCTTCAAATCCTTTGTAGGAATCCTGTCTCCCGAAATCTGCTTTATCTCCATGTATGACACTTTGTAGCTGTAACCGCCCATGGACATTGTAGCATTCTTTACTATCCTTGCATCAAACACTGCACTTGGCGCTGGCTTCTCTGTCTGAACGCTGCCGGTGTAAGAGCTGACCGCTGCCGCAAGCAGCACTGTAACAACGAGCATCAGCATCACGCCGATTACCGGACTTACAGCTTTTTCATTCATTTTCTAACACCTCTACTTAATTTGACTTAATGTCAAGTAAATTTGAGTATTTAAACTTATCTACTCTTTTTGATTGACTGTCAAAAATATTTGTCATTATTCATTAAAATTAGTACAGTCTCACATCGAAATCCCTGATCTCAAGTGTCAGATTGACGTTCGTCTTGCTCCCAGTAGCTGTGTTTCCCGTAGAGATCACCCTGAAACCGGCGTTTTTCATTGCATCAATCCAGTAGTCTTTAAAAATTGCATCATTTACAGTTACTGTCACATTTACGTTTGTGAAGGAGTAAATTCTGCTGTTACTGTGGATTGTAATGTACGCAATACTGTTGCCGGCAACTTCCTGTTCACCCGAAATCAGGTTATCAAGAAAGATGCGGATCAGGCCTGCATTGCTGTGGATCACGTCCGGAGGCTTTCTTGTGATATTTTTACCGTACTGGTAAATCCTGACTCCCCCCTCAGAGAAAAGCGTCGTTCTGTCGGGTATGCGTGTGCTGAACGTTGAGAGGTTGAGAGCGAAGAGCTTTGTATTGTAAGATACATCCGATACATTCTGTGCACTCACCTTTACTGCAACGTCCCCACTGCTCCACAGATGAATACTTGATGTTGTCTGAACAGAATTAAGAATGGTCGTTCCACCACCGAGTTCGAGTACAGCCGTTCCATTTCCGGGATACATACTGGCTATTTCAAGAAAGGATGATGTCAGCCTCTCCTCCTGCAGGATTTCAGCCCTCTTCTTCAACACGGGCAGATAGTGAGATCCAATTGCCGCAATCGATGTTGATACGATTGCAAGAACGAGAATCATTGCCACAAGGGTTGAAACTCCTCTCTCCGACATGCGACCACCTACTCAAAGAAAAGCCTGCAAAGCACCTGTCCATCAGCAGCAATTGATATCGTAACGCTGCTACCGTAAGTCCGACTTATATTCAGGTTTTCACCAAAATCCCAGTATCCGTTCTCATTTTCGTCGTTGATTGCTGACAGAATTTGGGATGTATCAAGGGAAGTAATCGTTCCATTATCTATGACAATCTTCAAATCGGCAAGGTTTATGGAGTCTCCCCCCTCATGAACGATCGTGTAGTTATCTCCGTTTATTCTTCCAATAAAGCTCGCATACGGCACATCTTTCAGGTTAGGAATCAGGTTTCCCATACTTGCTGAAAGAGCTGCGGCGAGTACGACAACTATCACGAGCAGGAGCATCTCACCGAGCACTTCAGAGATGGCGTGCTCTCCCCTTTCCACCTCTATCCCTCCATCTTCCTGTTTTCATACCAATCCTCCCGTTATTCAGATCATGAACTCAAACATCAGCAGAGAGGCCACTGCAAATACACAGACGTGCTTCAGACCGTGGAGGATATGACCTTTCTCCATCTGTCCGGCAAGAACTCCTGAAAAAAGAGCAGTAATCAGTGTCGTTCTGTACATGAGCCCCTCTATTCTTCCTCCCGAAGCCGAGAGATTGAGAAGAAATGAGTGTTCAAGGGTGTAGGCGGTGTACAGCAGGACGAAGAAGGATATGTATACTATCACGAGGTACGCAAAGCCGACTGTAAACCTCATATTCTTCATCTTTAAGCCGTACTCAAAGTCCTCAATTGTTATCAGCAGCACGTCTCTTATACTTTCAGTCACCTCACTTGCACGTACGAGTGAGGAAATTGCCCTCCTTACCTCTGCAACTCCCACTCTGTTGACAAGCTCGATGAATGCTTCACCCACAGTCGCTCCCCATTCAATGTCCGAATCAACGAGCCTGATTTCCCTGCTCAGCACGCCAAGCTTGGACTCTTTCAGCATCTTCACAACGCCCTGCAGGGTTAAGCCGACATCTCTGAGGTTCAGGATCTGTCTGAGCAAATCCGGTATTTCTTTCTCAACTCTCCTGACGAACCTCGCCCTGTACTCGAATGCCACGAGAAGAGGGAGCAGCAGGGAGAGAAGGATTACCGCAATAAAGCTTTCTTCAAATTTGAATTTAATGCATCTTGCACTAAGAAATGTGGCAGAGAGGAGAAGAGGACTGAAAAAGAGGGCATTGTAGTAATTCTCCCTCACTGCCGTAAATCCGGAAAATCTTTTTTGTTTTCCTGTATCTGTCGCATAATTTTTTACCCTTTTCGACAGTATGGATGTTGAGAAGTGATGCCCCCTCATTTTAACCCTTGTAATGCTCAGATCTTCCTTTATGTTGATCAGATCTACCAGATATACCAGTATTCCACCGCCAACCGGAATAAAGAAATACATATATGCAAAAAACTCCCTCTCCAATCCCCCCTCTAAAAACTGAGCAGTTGAGACCATTATAAGAAGGAATACCGGTAAGGCGACGAAGAATACCACAAACACCTCTGCAAGAATTTCAAGGGTTTTCATGTGAACCTCAAGCTGTCTTCTTGCCTTCTCCCTGAGGTTATTCGTTTTAGATGCCATGTAGTCCTTCATATCTCCTCCGCTCTCAAAAACCATAATCAATCCTTCAAGAAATTCTTTCAGGCTTTCTGAGGGAGTTGAGTCCATCAGATTGGTCATGGCCTTAACAAGGTTCTCTCCAAACAGCTCCACATCCCTCACTATAAACCCAAACTCTTCCGAAACCTCACCATACAGGTCTTTCTCTGAAAATATCTGCCTGAATACTTCATACAGCGGCATCGCACCACACAAAGAGCGCATATACGTTATCGCATGAGGCAACTTCAAATCGATGGCTGTTTTTCTGCTCTTTGCAGCAGCGTAGGGGTAGATAAGTGCAGAGGAGTAGAAGAGGATAGAGAACACGAAAGGGACGAAAAATGGAAAGGAGGAATGAACAGCATATTTTTGCAGGAGATATCCCGAAAGAGCTCCAGTAATACCGGCAGCGGTAGCTGTCCATGAAAGTTCTTCCGGAGTAAAATCCAGCATTGCCTTTCTCAGTACTTTTTTCATCTCGCACCTTCGTACCGGCAGAAGATAGAGTTCAGAGATTTTCATAGAACCTTATCCTGTAATCATTTATTTTCTCCACAAGCTCCCTCATCCTACACCCCATTGCCTTGAGATCATTCAGGAAGCAAGCTCTCCTTTTTATTTCTCCTTTTACCTCTCTGTGATTCATTCCGTACTGTTTTGCCATGTCTTCTATTAGCTGTGAGCCATGCCAGGTGAAGCCTTCTTTTTTCCTGTCTCTAATAAAAACGGGATTGTAAACGATTCTGTCGTTCTCGTCGAGGTACACGTCGTATAAAGCCTGCAACCTCCTCACCACCCTTCCACCTGCATGTTCTATGTCGAGGAGCATTATCAGGTTCAGTGAATCAAACATCGAAACGGGAACATTGATTGGCTTGTGGATAAGTCTGTTTATCGCAGAGCTGACGTCTCCCGCATGCAGTGTAGAGTATGTTGTATGTCCTGTATTCATGGCTTGGAAAAGAGTTATGGCCTCCTTCCCTCTTATCTCCCCAAAGAGTATGTACTCCGGTCTCTGTCTCAGACATGCCTTCAGCATCTCAAACATCTCTTCGCTACTCTTTGCGAGCAGAGCCAGCCAGTTCTCGTGAGGAAGCATCACCTCCCTCGTATCTTCTATTGAAATTATCTTGGATACGTACGGTATGAACAGGGATACCGCATTGAGCATCGTCGTCTTTCCGCTTGCAGTACTGCCGATAATGAGCATATTCTTCCTGCAATCAATACAGAGCCACAGAAATGCCATAACTTCAGCGCTCACGCTGTTCCAGGCTATGAGATCGAGTGGTGTGATTGCCTCTTCGCTGAACTTCCGAATCGTGAATGATGCCCCTCTCGTGCTTACAACACTTCTGTACGTAACCTGTAACCTCTCTCCGGTTGGAAGCGTTGCATCTGCAAGCGGGCTCTCAATTGAGACCTGGGCATTCGCTTTCTGAGACAGTTTGAGAACAAAACTGTCGAGTTCCGGTTCATCAAACACAATGTTTGTTGGCATACTGCCATAGGCCCTGTGGTAAACGTAAACAGGAAGGTTGTAGCCACTGCAGGAGATGTCCTCAACATGTCTGTCTTTAAGAACAGCGTCTATTTTTCCATAGCCTGTGAACTCCCTGTTCAGATAGTACCAGACCTTACCGACAGATTGCATGCTGAGGCTGGAGTTCGTCCTTCGAAGGTGATCGATCACCTCGTCAAACAGAAGATTCCTCTTTTTCTCGAGCTCTCTTTCACTCTTCAGTATTATTCTGTCTCTTATAGAGATGTAGGCGTTCTCCAAAACCTGAAACTCTTCACGGCTGAGCTTTGGTTCGAGCACCTCGTATTTCGTGATCCTGTCCTCATGTATTACTGCCATTGCAAAAGGTCTGCTAAGCCAGTACTTCTCCAGAATACCATTTTCGGAAATGTCGCACTCAAAGTATGTTTCATAATTGGCTGAGATTATTTTGTTCCAGATTTCCCTGTACTTCTCTTTCTCTCCATTCTGCTTTTTACGTTTGTCTCTTCGAAGAACTTTGGCAATGAAATCCAATGAAGCTGACATTATATCAAAGAAACTTAACAATAATTATAAGTTTTTCGGGAACGCACGTAAAGAAAGTTAAATGATCTAAAAATTAATAAATCATCTTGAATTAATTTGGAGAGATCAGAGTGACCAAAACATATATATCTTCTCATTCCCAAGCATTGGGGTATGGCTGTACTTCAGTTCCTTGGCGGATGCAGAGAGGTAGGGAGGTCAGCGATAATGGTAGACTCCGTTATCCTCGATTACGGAATGAAACCCTCGCATCCTCCAGAATTTCCTCTTGATGGTGTTTCACCGAGTGAGGTTATTATTTCTCATGGTCATCTCGACCATGTTGGCGCTGCACCAGATCTGATGGATTTTAATCCACCGGTTTACATGACACCTCCGACGAGAGATCTTTCAACAGTGTTGTTAAAGGATTCAATGAACATAATGGAACATCCTCCATACACCAGGAGAGAGTTCAGGCAGTTCGAGAGCAATGTTGTGGAGGTTGACTACTGTGAGCCATTTTATGTTGACGGATGGGAGGTCACAATGTACAACGCTGGTCACATTCCGGGGAGTGCAATGGTGCACATGTCCAAAGACACAAATCTCCTGTATACTGGAGATCTAAAGCTGGAAGAGATGCGTCTTCTGGAGCCAGCAGATATGAAGTTTCCTGAGGTAGATGCACTCATCGTGGAGAGCACGTATTTCGGTGTTGAGCATCCGGATAGAAAAAAGCTTGAAAAAGCATTTGTTGAGTCTGTTGTATCCACGGTCGAGAATGGAGGGCATGCTATAATTCCCGCCTTTGCAGTCGGCAGGACTCAGGAAGTCCTTATGATTCTTGAAAGGCATGGTGTCACTCCTTATGTTGATGGAATGGGTAGAGAGGTTGGAGAAATACTTGAAAGGCATCCAAAATATGTCAGGAGTGCAAGACAACTCAGAAGAGCAATTAAAAAGGCCATTCCAGTTGAGAGAGGGAGAAGAGAAGAAGCTCTTACAGAGCCTGCCGCAATAGTAACAACTGCGGGAATGTTAAACGGAGGGCCAGCTTTATTCTACATTTCCAGACTTTACAATGACGAAAAATCCAGAATTCTGCTTACAGGCTATCAGGTTGAGGGAACCAATGGAGATATGGCTCTGAAAACGGGTATGCTCAATCTCGGAATGAGAGCGGTAAAGTTAAGAATGGGCGTGGAGCAGTACGACTTCTCCGCCCATGCGGACGATGCACAGCTCAAAAATGTTGTCGAAAGAGCGGCAAACAAAGGAGCAGAAATAGCATTTACAGTGCATGGAGAGAAAACTGAGGAGTTTGCAGAATGGATAAAGGATAACATTGGGATAGATGCCTATGCACCAAAGAACGGGGAGGTTTACGTAATCTGACTGTCTGACTCCATGAGCATCTCAAGATAGGACTTCCTTATGCTCTCTCCTTTCAGCCCGAGACTTCTCGCAATTTCAAATATCTTTTTCTTTGCATTTCCGATATCATCACTTTCAATCTCAACTTCAACGAACTTTCCAATGCTTTCAAGCTCGTCGAGGCAAACGATGGCTTCATCGATACGGTATATCTTTCTTCTCTTCCTCACCCATCTTACCGGTGTGAAGCCGAGTTTTTCAAGGATTTTCCGGCATCTTTTAAAGCTCTCAATTCTCAGTTTTATCTCCTCTCTTGTTTTTGTTTCTGTATCGATCTTCTTCCCCTTGTACGTTAGCGTTATACCTTCGCTGTCCTTTCTTATCCTCAAAGCCTCATCACTTTCTCTAAAATCTCTCCATGGAGAATTGAAATAGAGATCCTCTTCAACCTTCTCTGTAACAAATTCCCCCGCTTTAACGAGCCTCTTCTCGATCTCTCCAAAATCTTCAATTTTGAACTTTACTTCTACTTCCATACCTACCCAACCTTTTTATATCCTTCAGCATCCCCGTAAAAAAACTTGTGGAGGGATGGTATGGCTATCAAACCTGGGGACTTTATCAAGGTCAGCTATACAGCAAAGCTTGAGGACGGGACGGTAATAGATACAACTATCGAAGAGGTGGCAAGGGAGCACGGAATATACAATGAGAATGCGAGATATGGAGACATAGCGCTCGTTGTTGGGGAGGGTCATGTTGTGAAGGGGCTCGATGAGGCCCTTGTTGGAAAAGAAATAGAGTTCAGAGGAGAAGTTGTAGTCCCGCCTGAAAAAGCATTTGGAGAGTATGACCCGGAGAAAAAGGAAGTTGTGAGTATAACAAAGTTCAAGGAGAAGCCCCAACCGGGACAGAGAGTCCGTGTTGGTGAGAAGGTTGGCACTGTTGAGAGAATCATTGGCAGAAGGGTGATTGTAGATTTAAACCATCCACTTGCCGGTAAAACTCTCACCTTTGATGTTGAAGTTAAAGAGCGAATAGAAGATCTTGCAGAGAAGGTAAAAGCTCTCTTTTTGATAGCCACAGGCATTGATGTGGATGTGGTTGTGGACGGAAAAAAGGCGGTTGTTAACCTGCCCAAAGGAGCGTACTTCAATCAGTACTTCACAATTGGTAAATTTTCGGCTGTAAATGCAGTATTCAAACATCTTGATATTGAGGAGATTGATTTAGTTGAGAAGTTTACAAAGGAGGAGGAAAAGGCGATAATGGAGGCTGTAGAGGAGGCAAAAAGCGAGGGTGAGGAAGAGAAAGTAAAAGAAGAGAAAGTAAAAAACAAAATTGATGAAGAAAAATCGGGAGATTAATCCAGCCGGTATCCCAGTTCTTCAACGAGCTCCCTTCTTTTATTTCTCTCCTCTTCGTTTTCTATTTTTGTAACGGCAGTACCATCAACAGCCCCGAGAACCGCTCTTCCAAGCTCCGTTTCTGCCACGATTATCTCCACTGGGTTTGAAGTGGCAACAAAAACGTTGCACACCGCTGGATGCAATTTAATGGCATTTAGGACGTTAATGGGGAATGCATTTGAGGTTACAATTACAAATACGTGACTTCCCCCTATTGCAAGACAGTTCTTCGCTGCAATCCTCTTCAACTCCTCGTCATTTCCCGTCACTCTCACAAGCTTTGGCTGAGCCTCGTTCATTGCAACTGCACATTTTATCCCCGGAACTGCTGTTAGCAATGTTTTAAACAGATCGTCGCAGGTAAAAACGGCGAAGTTTCCCTGACCCACAATTACCTGATATCTGCATTCAGGGTTCTCTAACCCGACGGCCTCGATTTTCATAGAAGTACTTGCACAAAAAGGGATAAATCCATTTCTATATCGATTCTTCTCACTCTATTTCTATACCAACAGCCGACAGGAACCGCCTTTTTATTGCTTCAGTCACAAGTCTGCCCAGAGCCTCCTTATCTGTTGTACTGCCAAAGATCCCGAGAGGTATCTGCCCTCCTGCAGCGTGTGCATGCCCGCCTGCACTTCCAACGTCCTCGAATGCTCTTCTCAATACTTCTCCCATGTTGATTCTGACATCCTTGTTTCTTGCAGACAAATAGACCGTATCCTTCACAACACCAAAAACGAGAACAGTTGAAATACCTTCAAGCCTGAGCAGGAAGTCGGCAGCCTGGGGCAAAGCATCTCTGTCATTTATAAATCCAGCAAAGCTTATCAGGAAACTGGAGTAAATCTGCCTGTTCTTGATAGCTGCTCCAAGCACGTCGAGCGTCTCTGTTGATATTGCCGGCCCCTCCATCTTTTCTATAAGCTCGTGGTCGACAAATGGATACAGATAGGCTGCTGCCGTAAAATCAGCCGTGCGGGTGTTCTTCTTGAAGTCATCCGTCTCCGTTCTTATTCCGAAGAAGAGGGCTGTTGCTACAGTTCGGCTTGGAACAAGCTTCAGTTCTTTCAGGTACTCCGTTAGAATTGTTGCAGTAGCACCAACATCGGCTCGCAGGTCGAGGTACTCCGCTTCAATTCCCTCAGCTTCATGGTGGTCGATAACGATGTGAAGTGGTATATCCGCCGGAATGGAGTTGTTGGCTCCCGGTTTTGAAGCATCTACAATAGCAAACTTTGAGTATTCAGAGAGATTCGTCTCGCTTCCTCTCATCAGCTGAATTTCGAGAAGATTTACCATTGCCTTGTTCTCCTGATGGTAGATGTCCCCGTAGTATATTATATCAGCGCTGACACCGTAATTCTTTGCTATTTCCTTCAATGCCAGAGCGGAGGATATCGCATCCGGATCTGGATTATCATGAGTAAATATGCCGAGCTTGCCTTCTATGCTTTCAAGAGCACTCTTAAACTTTTTGATTTTTCTGAATGTATCCATTTTGTTTATGGCGGTAATGACAGCACTTTTCAGGGCTTCGGGAAGAATTATTACAAAATCCGCTCCGAGTAGCTCCATCTCTTCCTTGCTCTTGTAGCTTGTCCCTCTTGCAACTATGAATACAGATCTGCTGATTGATCTTATCGCCTTTATTGCAGCCTTATTGACTTCTGCATCGGGAGTGAGAAGGAGAATAACAGAGGTTTTTGAGAAATCGAACTTTTTGTAAAGGTTACTATCTTTTGCATCACCCACAATGGCATCGTAGTGTTCATCTCTCATAACTTCAACGCGCTCCTCTGAAATATCAACTGCAAGAACTCTCTTGTTTTTCTTTACAAGCTCTTTAACGACGCCAAATCCAGGAGCTCCGCAACCTATAACCACATACTCGTGGTCAAATACTGCAGGCTCTTCAGATATTTCTTCAGATAATGACTGCATCTCTTCAGGCATTAACGCTGAATTGGCGTGGTTGTATTTAAAACATCCGCTTGGAAGCATCATCGCCAAGATATTTTATACTATAAGAGTTTGTCTCCGTATGGAGTTCGAGTACATTCAGAGAAAAATAAAGGAAAAGTACTACAAAACCGACGTAAAATCTGGAAGACTCTTTCTTCTTGCTGTTCTGTTCGAAGAAGTCGGAGAGCTTGCCGAAGCTGTGAGAAAGAACGAGAAGAAAGAAGTTGAGGAGGAGCTGACTGATATCCTCTTCGTACTCTTCAGCATCGCGAACCTTTTTGGAATAGAGGTCGGTAGGAGGCTGGTGGAGAAGTACATTGAAGGCGATCCAAGCCATCACTGGGATCTTCCAAGCTCATTACCATAATTGTCACTTTCAAAATTTTTAAAAAAGGATTTACCGTTAGTTCACCAAAAGAGTAAAAACATAAAATTTAAACCCAAAAAGAACAACGCAAACACTATGCGAGACATAATAAGAATGTTCATTAAAGACCTCGACATCATCAGACTTGTTGGGGAAAATAGCGGGGTCTGCATATCTGATGTTGCGAGGATGCTTGGAATACCCTATTCGACTGCATATGTAAGAGTACACAGGCTTGAAAAAGCTGGACTTCTCAGTTTTGAGTACGCATCAGGAAAAAAAGCCATAAATCTAACCGATATTGCAGCAGACCTTATAAAAGCTCTTGAAACTATAGAAAAAGAGGAAAAGAGTTAGGGCTCCCTTTTCAGTTCCACGACTTTCAGACTGAAACCGTTCTGACACTTTTCTGGGGCATCTCCTATTATTCTCTCCACAAAAACTGCATCACCATTCTGCAGCTCCACGGGGCTGCACAGATTGTACATCGGACAGTCGATGATGTTACACCTTTTTTCAAAGTGCAGCTTTGCCCCCTCCACGGCCATCTTCGAGTCAATCAGGGCGATAATCGGCAGCTCAACCACTTCAACGGCAACAACGCCCTCATCATGAAGTGAACATTCCTGCGGTGTGCCATCTCGAAGCCCCACTATTTTATACTTTGAGCCAGCTCTAAGCCTTAAACAGGTTCGCTTTAGTTTGCAGCTTTCGCATTCAGCTTTTCCACCGAGGTATGTGAATTCAGTACCCACTTTTGCCCAGTCTCTACCGCAAAGAGTGACGATTTTGTCAACTTCTTCCATAAGCATCACCTTTCAAGCCTCGACACAACACTATTTAAAGTTTGAGAATGTTAAAAAGGGATGTTAAAAAAAGGATGAAACATTTTTAAAGCCAGCTCAACCTTCATGCTTAATGATTCCACTACCCGAAGTCAATATAGGTATGATAGGTCACGTTGATCACGGTAAGACCACTCTTGTAGCGGCTCTGAGTGGTGTCTGGACTGACAGGCACAGCGAGGAGTTGAAGAGGGGGATATCTATAAGGCTTGGTTATGCAGATGCTACATTCAGGAAATGCCCGCTTTGCAAAGGCATGAAGGCATATACTGTTGAAGAAAAATGCCCGATACACGGTGTTGAGACCGAAATACTCAGAACTGTGAGTTTTGTTGACAGTCCCGGCCATGAAATGCTAATGGCAACTATGCTCAGCGGAGCAGCCTTAATGGATGGGGCGGTCCTCGTTATTGCTGCAAACGAGAAATGTCCCCGTCCGCAAACCAAGGAGCATCTGATGGCGCTTGAGATTATAGGAGTAAACAGGATAGTTATAGCTCAGAACAAGATAGACATAGTCTCGCAGGAGAGAGTTGTAGAAAACTATCGGGAGATAAAGGAGTTTGTAAAGGGAACAGTTGCTGAAAACGCTCCGGTCATTCCAATTTCAGCCCAGCAGAAGGTGAACATGGATGCACTCATCGAGGCCATTGAAGAAACCATTCCAACACCAGAAAGGGACTTTGATGCTCCCCCATTTATGCACATAGCCAGGAGCTTTGACGTCAACAAGCCAGGCACACCACCAGAAAAACTTATAGGCGGTGTTGTAGGCGGTAGCCTTCTGAGAGGAAAGCTCAGAGTGGGTGATGAAATAACGATTAAACCGGGCATAAAGGATGAGAAGAGAAGAACGTGGGATGAATTGCATTCAGAGGTAGTCGGGATTATGGCTTCTGGCAAATCGGTTGATGAAGCAACACCTGGAGGGCTTATAGGAGTTGCAACAAAGCTCGATCCCTACCTCACAAAGAGTGATGCACTTGTTGGCAACGTTCTTGGACATGAGAACTCACTGCCAGATATACTCTCAGAGTTTGCTATGGATGTGCAGCTTCTCGAAAGAGTTGTGGGGACTGAAGAGGAGCTGAGGGTTGAGAAAATCAAAATGAACGAGCCGCTCATGCTCAGCGTCGGCACGGCGATAACTCTTGGGGTTGTGGTCTCTGCAAGAGACGATGTCGTTGAGGTTAAACTGAAAAGACCTGTTTGTGCTGAAAAAGGTTGTAGAGTGGCAATAAGCAGAAGGGTAGGCTCGAGATGGAGATTGATAGGGGCGGGAACGATAAAGTAAGATGTGCAGTTGTTGATACGAATGTGCTGATGTACGTTTTTCTTAAGAAAGTAGATGTGATTGGTCAGCTCAGGGAGCTTGGCTATCGCAGGTTTATTGTCCCCAAGCAGGTTGTGGAGGAGCTCAGAAAACTTGAAGCAAGCCTTGCCGGGAAAGAGAAAAGAGCTGCAGGTTTCGCTCTAACAATTGTACAGCGGAACTTTGAGGTTATAGAGGAGGAGGCTGGAGGAGCGGATGTATCTCTAATCAGCCTTGCAAAAAGACTTGGATGTGTTTTAATTACAAACGATAGAGAGCTAAAGAAAAAAGCCATAAAAAAAGGGATTCAGGTTGGATGCATAAGAGGAATGTCAAGGGTCGAAGTTGAAGAGTAACTGAAGGGCAATAAAGACAGATAATACCATAAACTTCATAAACCCTCTCATGGAGCTTAACTACCAGGGCCCGTGGCTCAGCCTGGTTAGAGCGCTCGCCTGATAAGGTAACGCAGAAAGCGAGAGGTCCGGGGTTCAAACCCCCGCGGGCCCACTTGATTTGTATTTTGTATTGCTGATTTTTCAGGTTTTAAACCCCTGCTACATAGAAGCAAGAAACACTTTTTTATCCTGTCCCGCTTTCTGCCCTGATGCTGAGGATAGGAAAATTCGGTCTGATAAACAACTTTCTACCGTATTACTGGCTTGAGAGAAACTCAGAGTGCGAGATAGTCGTAGCTACACCCAGACAGATGGCTTCGCTGATCCACTCGGGCAGCATTCATTATGCTCCTGTCCCATCTTTCTTCTTCATCAGCAAGAAAGACGAGCTGAAGAGCTACAACTTCTGTATAGCCTCCAGGGATAGAGTTCTGAGTGTGGTTGTTGTTTCGAAGGAAAGAAAGTTCGATAACAGCCCCATTGCCGTCACAGCCGACACAATGACCTCTGTTAACCTCCTCAGAGTGATTATGAATGAGAGAGGAATGAAGAACGAGCTGGTTTTTTCGGATTCGGGGAAGGCCTGTGAATTGCTTAAAAATTGCAGACATGCACTGGTAATAGGTGATGAAGCCATAAAGGCCAGAATGATGTACCGCGTTGTTATGGATCTCGGTGAGGAATGGTACGAGCTCACGGGTCTTCCAATGGTCTTCGGGATTTCTTCATCACTCAAGAGTGTTGACGCCAGTGAAGTAGACAGATTGCTTGTAAGATCCATAGAGTGGGGGCTTGAAAATATTGGAGAGGTTGTAAGTGAGGCAACAACAAAGTTTAACATGCCAGAGGAGTTTTTAGAGGAGTACTTTAAGACCCTGAGCTATAGAATGGGGAGCAGAGAAAGAAAAGGTCTCGAAAAGTTCGAGGAGATGTGCCGTGAAAGCGGAATTATCCGAGTACATCAGGAAGAACTTTGAAGGAGAAAATCTGAGCTTTGATGAAGCTCTGGACCTCTTTAGCCTGCCGCTGCCAGTAGTCGGAAGAATTGCAGATGATATAAGAGAAAAGAGATGCGGAGACCTCGTAACCTTTGTAATTGACAGAAACATAAACTACACGAACGTTTGTGCATCAAAATGCAAATTCTGTGCATTCTATGCCCGTAACAGGGAGGAAGGATACATTCTGAGTCTTGAGGAGATCCTGAAGAAGATAGAAGAGGCTGTTGAGGTAGGAGCCACCCAGATATTAATGCAGGGGGGACTGAACCCCGATATTGGCATTGAGTGGTTTGAGTACGTGTTTTCAGAAATAAAGAAAAAATTTCCTGAAGTTCAGCTCCACGCTCTGTCTCCGCCAGAAATTCACTTCTTGGCGAGGCATGAAAAGACAGGAATAAGGGACATCCTCGAAAGGCTGAAAGATGCTGGTCTGGATTCTCTGCCTGGTGGCGGAGCTGAAATACTCAGCGACAGAGTCAGGAAGCAAATCAGCCCCAATAAGGTTGACAGCAGTGGCTGGCTTGAGGTGATGCGAACAGCACATGAGATCGGCCTTAAGGGAAGTGCCACAATGATGTTCGGTCATATAGAGAGCGATGAGGATATAGTTGAACACTTATTCAAAATCAGAGATTTGCAGTCTGAAACCGCAGGCTTTACAGCTTTCATACCCTGGACTTTTCAGCCAGAGAGAACAGAACTTTACAGCACAGTTAAGCAGCCAGCCCCGGCAACGAGATACCTGCAGGTGCTTGCGGTATCGAGGATAGTTCTGCACAACATAAGAAACATTCAGGCTTCCTGGCTCACTCAGGGCTTTGATGTTGCGTGTCTTGCTCTGTTTTTTGGAGCAAACGATTTTGGTGGTACTATGCTTGAGGAGAACGTTGTAAGGGCTACAGGCAAGCCATTCCAGCCTGCAAGGGTTGAGGATATAGTAAGGGCTGTAAAGTCTGTTGGAAGGCCAGTAGCGCAGCGTACAACGCTTTACGAGATCTTGAGGCACTATTGAATCTTCAGGAGTTTAAACATTTTAAAAGCATCAAATGCAAATACGGCAAATGTATTAAGCAGTTAAATCCAGATCCCGTAAATTTCCTTTCCACACTCCGGGCACTTTCCATTCTTTATCCGATTTTCGACAGGAGTGAAGTGGTACCTCTTCACAAGTAAAGCCCCGCACTGCGGGCAGCAGGTGTTTTCAAATTTATGTCCGGGAACGTTTCCAATGTAGGCGTATTCAATACCCTCCTTTCTCGCAATCTTAACAGCCTTTTCGAGTTTTGAAATGTCGGTCGGGGGTTTATCAAAGAGAAACGCCGGAAAATAGCGGATAAAGTGGACTGGAACTTTGCTACCAGCGTACTTCAGATGCTTCTCCACGACCTCCCGTACCGACTCTTCATCGTCATTCACGTCTCTTACAAGCAGGCTTACGACCTCAATGTGAACTCTCTTGGCAGCAAATCTTACGTTTCTCCATACATGGATGTCGCTTTTACCGCCGCAATACCTCCTGTAAACTTCTTTATCACCCTTGACATCGATGTTTATCGCATCGAGTCCCGCATCTACCAGACTCTTAAGCGCCTTTGGCATCATGTAGCCGTTAGAGACCATGGTATTTCTCAACCCCGCCTCTTTTGCAAGGGGAAAGAGGTCGAGAAGATACTCAAAAAGAAGCGTAGGTTCATTGAAGCTTGCACACGTACTTAGATCTCCGGCCTTAATTGCTGATTTGATGACCTCCTCTGGAGGAACTGCCCGGTAATTTTCCCGAGGAAGACTCCTCGATGACGTCCAGTTCTGGCACCACATGCAGGAAAGATTGCAGGAGTATGTTGAGAACGTCATGGACGTTGTTCCGGGCATGAAGTGGAAGAAGGGTTTTATCTCCACAGGTCTGCTCTCCATTGCACTTATATTCCCGTACGTGAGTGTATAAAGCCTTCCAGAGACGTTAATTCTCGTATTACACCTCCCCCTCAGTCCATCATCTATACTACAGAGATTCCAGCAGAGGTGACATCTAACTCTCTTTTCTCCTCCTATCGAGTAGAGCGATGCCTCTTTCACCTCATGGAGTCTGGTGGTCAAACAAGAAATAGTTGTTGATAATAGGGGTGAAACCGGAGAAAAGATTTCCTGTGATTTTCGGCAGGCTCTGTTATGACTTTCCGCCTCCCCTTCTCAGTCTTTCGAGGAGAGGAAGAGATAGAAACCCGAAAATGCCGGTCTCAACCCTGAACGAACCGTCGAAGAAAGTCGCATCTATCGCCGAAGCAAGCATGGCAAGAGCTGAAAGGGTTGCGAAGCAGACTGCAAGCAGCGATGCTGCAAAGGTATAGGTCTTACTCTTACTGGTCCCCCCTCTGAGATAAATTGCTGCGATGGTGAGAAGGACGAAAGCGTTTAGCAGGGAGTTTCTCACCTCTATGGCTGCGAGAACTGCAAAAGTTAAGGCGTAAACGAGCGAGATGATTTTACCACCCCCACAAACTCAGTAATTTTATGAGAGTCAGAGATACGATATATGCTACAGCAAAGCTGTACATAACGGCGAGACCAGCCCATTTCCAGCTCCCGGTCTCACTTTTTATGACCGCAAGTGTTGCGAGGCACGGCATGTATAGCAGGGAGAAAACCATGAATCCAAATGCCTGAGCTGGAGTAATCAGTGCTGTGAGATTGCTGACCGTTATGCCTATGGTTTCCACCACAACCTCTTTCGCAACAAATCCCATGATTAGGGCAATCACAAGCTTCCAGCTCCAGTGCATGGGCATAAATAAAGGCTGTAATGCCTTTCCAAGCATGCCTGCATAGCTGTTTTCGATGCTGCTCGAAGGATAGTTGGTAAGGAACCATATAACTATTGACATCGCAAGAATAACAGTTCCTGCTTTTTCAAGGAAGTGCTTGACCCTGCTCCACGTCAGCTTTGCAATAGCAGAGAGCTTTGGAACCCTGTAGGGGGGCATCTCCATTATGAACTCCGCCTCTCCTTTGAAAACAAATCTTCTGAGAAGACAGGCCGAGATTAAAGCGAGCACGACACCGAGGAGATACATGGACATTATAGCTGCACTCGCCATTGAAGGGAAAAAGGTTCCGGCGAAGAGGATGTATATTGGCAGTCTTGCACTGCACGACATGAACGGATTGACAAGGATTGTCGTGAGTCTAACTTTCCGGTCATCTATAGCTCTTGTGGCCATTATTGCCGGCACGTTGCATCCAAAGCCCATAATAAGGGGGATGACAGCTCTGCCATTGAGACCAAACCTGCTCATGGTTCTGTCCATTATAAACGCTGCTCTCGCCATGTACCCGCTCAGTTCCATGAAGGCGAGGGCTATGAAAAGAAATGCTATGTTCGGTACAAAAACGAGAACACTGCCAACACCTTTTATCACTCCGTGGCTCAGGAGAGATGCCACAGCACTCTGGCTTCCTATTGCATCTGCTACAAAGCTGAAAGCAAGGTCAATCGCATTAACGAGTGGAGATGCAACGTCGTAGGTAAAACGGAAGAGCATCCACATCACGGAAAAAAATACCGGTATGCCCAGCAGGGGGTCTGTAAATACCTCGTCAAGAGCATCCAGGTGTGTTGAGGTTTCTCTCTTCCTTACCACCCTTTCAACTATCTGCTCTGCAAGTTTTTGCCTGTTTTCGACCTCAATTCTGCAAACGGATGGATTGAAAAGAGACCCTTTAAGCCTTTCTATGCCTTTTCCCTCAATTGCTACAGTTTCAACAACGGGTACAGAGAGTATCTCCTCCAGTTTCTTCGAATCTATCTCTATCCCTCTCTTCCCAGCCTCGTCAAGCATGTTTAGAGCTACAACCATGGGGATGCCGAGTTTGCAGAGCTGAAGAGTCAGATAGAGGTTTCTTTCAAGGTTGCTTGCATCAATGACATTCAACACCACATCCGGCCTCTCATTTACAAGATAATCTCTTGCTATCATCTCATCCAGGCTGTAAGCTTCAAGGCTGTATATTCCCGGCAGGTCAACGAATTCAACCTCGACACCATTCATCCTTGTTCTGCCTTCCTTCTTCTCAACTGTTGTACCTGGAAAATTCCCGACCTCAAAGCCTCCTCCTGTTAATGCGTTGAGTAATGCTGTTTTTCCAACGTTTGGATTGCCGACCATTGCGACTCTTATTGACTTCTGCATCATTCACACCCGTGACATTAGGGCGCAAATCTCGGGGATATAAAAACTTGACCAACTTTTCACTTTTGCTTATTAAAAAAGAGAAAAACGGGAGAAAAGGGAGAATACTCCTTTAAGGCTGGCAATTAAAAGCCTCATGCTCCAACCTCTTTTCTTACCCTGTTCATCAGCCAGACCCCGGGTAAAGCTAATGGAATGAACAGTATCTCAGGTCTCATGTTGCTGGCCGGGCTCCACTCGTCCCCGAGTATTACAGCATCAAGGCCATTTGCAAGGAAAACAAGCAGATAAAGAACGCCAAAGACTGCGAGCATCAGAGAGGCAAAGTAGAAGTAAGCTGGTTCATTTCCAGCAATTCCTCTCAGGAAGGTTGCCGAAATAACGAGCAGCACAAATCCACCGAAGATGTCGTTCGGTACAATGCCAGCTCCAGAAATCTCGAGCAATCCTGTTATCAGAGTCAGTATAAAAAGCAATGAGCCGTATATCCTCATTCAGGCCACCCCCACAAGCTTACAGCCCAGAAACACAATTCCTGCGACCATATACGCAAGCACAAGTTCGTAGGCGACCACAAAACCTGTCCATTTCCACCCTCCAAGCTCCTGTCTCAGAATCCCGATGGTTGCTAAGCATGGCAGGTATATGAGAGTTATAACCATCATCGCCAGGGCAGAGGCGGGAGTGAAATGAGATACTATTGCACTTGCAACATTTTCCTCTCCTACACCGTAAACAATTCCAAGAGTTCCAACAACAATCTCCTTAGCCATAAAGCCGGCAAACAGAGCTATGCCAGCAGTCCAGTCCAGACCGAGCGGTCTTATTAACGGCTCAACTGCATGGCCGATCACTGCAGCGTAAGAGTTCTCAACAACACTGCCACCCTCTGTTGCCTGCCAGGGATGCGTAGAAAGGAACCATATTGCTATTGCACCAATGAACAGAACTGTTGCTGCTTTTTTCAAGAAAACTCGGGTTCTCACCCATGCACTTGTGAAGACACCTCTGAGAGTTGGAACTGTGTACGGAGGCATCTCAAGCAGCAGTGGCGATGGTTTTCCGCCGAATACTAACTTTCTGAAAAGGGTTGCCATCAGCGCTGCAAGGAGTATGCCCAGCAGGTACATCGAGGTTATCACCGCTCCTGCATATTTCTCGAAGAACACTCCGGCAAAAAGTATGTAAACTGGCAGTCTTGCACTGCACGACATCAGAGGATTAACCATTATTGTTATCTTTCTGTCAATCTCATTTTCTATCGTTCTTGTGGCCATTATTGCCGGTACGTTGCATCCAAAACCGAGAAGCATAGGAATAAACGATTTCCCCTGCAATCCAACCTTTGTCATCGCTCTGTCCATGACAAAAGCAGCTCTCGACAGATAACCTGTATCTTCAAGCACGGCCAATGCCATAAAAACAAATGCTATCGGTGGAAGGAATACAAGGACAAAACCGAGTCCACCGAATATTCCGTCACCGATAAGAGATGCAAGCTGTGGATCTGTTATGGTGTTCTTGGCCCAGTCAGAGCAGGCTGAGAAGAATACGTCTACTGCATCGCTGAAAGGTGCGGAAACGCTGAATGCAAACTGGAACACTGCCCACATCAGGGTGAGGAATACAGGAATCCCCAGATATCTGTCCAGCACGACTTTATCAATCATATCGGAGAAAGATTCTGGCTTTTCAACTCTCTCCATACATCTGCCAAGTATCTCTCCTATTCGCTCGTATCTCGCCATTGCAATCTGAGCTGCGAAGTCCATCAGACTATACCTCCGTTCTCTTTCCGGCCTTTTCGAGAATTGTCTTGTCTCCTTCGAGCAACTTTATTGCAACAAATCTTGACGGATACTCCGGCAGAATTCTCTCCTTAGTTACCTTTTTCTCCATTTCTCCAATTGCCTCTTCAACCTCGTCGCTGTATCTGATTGCGGGCTTCTTTGGACTATTTGCCGCATGCACAACTGTCTGCTTGAGCTCTTCGACCCCCTCGTTTCTTATTGCAACCATCGGAACAACAGGTAAACCGATCTCGTTCGAAAGCTTCCGCACATCTATTCTGTAGCCCTTTGATTCCGCAAGATCCATTTTGTTCAAAGCTATGACGAGATTTGCCTCCATCTCCATCAACTGCATCGTCAAGTAGAGGTTTCTCTCGATGTTCGATGCATCGACTATGTCAACAACAACATCTGGCTTTTCATCGAGTATGTAATCCCGTGCAATTTTTTCATCTATGGAGCTTGCAGTCAGGCTGTATATCCCCGGCAGGTCGGTTACCTGAATCTCCGTTCCTTTGTAGTTACAAATACCCTCTTTCTTCTCAACCGTCACTCCAGGCCAGTTTCCAATTTTCTGCTTTGCCCCTGTTAGCGCATTGAATATCACGCTCTTTCCAACGTTTGGATTCCCGGCAAGCGCTGTTCTTATCATCGCTCCACCACCAGGACTTTTTCTGCCTCAACCTTTCGAATTGAGAGGTTGTAGCCTTTCACCTCTATTTCCATCGGGTCTTTCAGAGGGGCATTCCTCACAACCTTTACTTCAGCACCTTTTATGAGGCCCATATCCAGCAGTTTCTTTCTGACTTCTGGATTTCCATGCACATCAGCAATGACAACAACACTTCCGGGTTCGACCTCACTGAGTTTCATAAAGGGAGTGTAATTTAGCTGTATAAATAATTAATCCTAATATATTTAGGAATTTGTTTTGGTTCTCTACTGGATAAAGGTTTTTAGGCTGATGGCCAAATAACCTTTTTACAGAAATTGCCGATGACCGAAGGAGAGCAGGGCTGATTTACGCATCAATTTAAATACCCATCCGCAAACTCCTTGCGATGTTCAGGCAGTTCAGAAGTGACGTTCTCAAAGCTCTGGAGGGTTTTAGTTTTAAAGCCGAGAGTTTCGTAAAGGAGAGTGAGCATGCAGATTTAGCATGCACAGTAGCATTCAAGCTGGCCAGAGAAGAGAAGAAGAGGCCCCAGGAAGTTGCGGAGGAAATTGTTTCGCAGTTAAAGATTGAAAGCGACTACATAGGCAGCGTTGAGGTTGTAAATGGCTATATAAATTTCTTTGCCAGCTATGAGTTTATTGAGGATACAATAAACTACATCCTCGACAGCGATGAAAATTACGGCTCTTTAAACCTCGGAGGAGATGTGCTTATAGAGCACACCTCAGCCAATCCTGATGGGCCATTACACATCGGCCACATAAGGAATTCCATCATAGGCGACACTCTTGCCCGCATCTTCGAAAAAGCTGGTGTTGACGTTACAACTCATTATTACGTAAATGACATGGGAAGGCAGGTTGCGCTTACGGTTCTCGGTATTGAGATGTTTGGTTTCGAAGATGAGAAGCCGGACCATGCTGTAGCAAAGGCCTACGTAGCGATAAACAGGTACATGGATGAACATCCCGAGAAGAAAGAAGAGATTGAGGCAAAAGTTGAGGAGCTAATGAGCCGTTACGAGGAAGGGGATGAAGAGGTCTCAAGGCTTTTCAGGAGTGTTGTGGAGAAGGCACTGGAAGGCGCAGGAGAGACACTGAAGAATCTCAACGTCACTCACGATGAATACGTGTGGGAGTCCAGGTTTGTGAGAAATGGATATGTTGACCGCATCATATCAATGCTCGAAGAAAAAGGGCTTATACAGAAGGACAATGCGTGGACTGTTGACCTCAGTAATTTCGGATATGATAAAAATGTCGTAATCAGAAGGGAGAACGGAACAACGCTGTACGTCACAAGAGACCTCGCATACCACCTCTGGAAGAACGAGAATTTTGAGCGCTTCATAAATATCCTTGGCTCAGATCACAAGCTCATAGGCAACCAGCTTTCTGATATTCTGAAGATAATAGGCCTTAAACCTCCCGAAATTGTCTTCTTTGAGTTCGTTTCTCTGCCTGAGGGTTCAATGAGCACAAGAAAGGGCAAGTTCATATCAGCAGACGAATTAATTGAAAAGGTTTACAGAGAGGCGTACGAGATTATCAGAGAGAGGGAGTTCAGTGAGGAGCAGAAGAGGGAGGTGGCAAGAGCTGTTGCAATTGCTGCGTTGCGCTATGATTTCATCAGGGTCTCACCTGAGAAGCCGATAACGTTCGACTGGAAGAAGGCTCTTGACTTTGAGAGGCAGACTGCAAGCTACATACAGTATTCCCATGCAAGAGCGTGCAGCATTCTGCGTAAGGCTGTAGGCAACGGTATGCCTTATTTGGAGTTTGCAGGCGAGCTGTGCACACCGCAGGAAAGGAAGCTCGTCATGCTTCTTTCCAAATTTTCTACAGCTGTGGAGAGAGTGATCAGAGAGCTCCGCCCCAATGTCTTTGCAGACTACGTCATGGATGTCGCTATAGCCTTCAACGACTTCTATACATCTCATCCGGTTCTGAAAGCTGAAAAAGAGATCAGAATGCACCGCCTTGCCATCGTCGATGCTTGCAGGATAGTCTTGAGGAATGGTCTTGAGCTTCTTGGAATAGAGCCACTTGAGAGGATGTAAAGGTTACAGCAGAAGTGCAGTAGAGAGCAGTATGGTCATAAACGAGAGCTTCCAGAAAACAGAAGTGGCTTTTTCAATATCTTTTTCATCCGGCTCTCTTCCAGCATCTATTGAATAGCATCCAGGTTTTTCAAGGGAAACTCCAAGAGTATATGCCATTGCCACCATCGCATGGCCATTCAGCTTAACGGTGTGCCTGTACGCTTTGAGGCTGGCAGGATTCAGCAGGGCAAATAGCAGAACTGAGATCCTTGCCGGTAAAAAGTTTGCCACATCATCCAGTCTTGCTGCAAATTTACCAAACTTCTCGTATTCTGGAGTTTTATAACCAATCATAGCATCGCATACGTTTATGGCTCTGTAAACCATGGCTCCTGGCAGGCCGAAGATAGAGAAGTAGAGAAGGGGGGCAAATACGCCATCAACAAAGTTTTCGGCAATTGACTCTATGACCGCTGAACAGAGCTGATTGCTGTTGAGCATGCGTGTATCTCTGCTCACAATCATCTGAACTTTCCTTGAATCAATTCCATTTGAAATCGTTGCCTTCGCATGTTCCACCATACTCCTGATTGATATGCAGGAAAAAAGGAAATAGGCAGAGATTATAGGGGAAAGAGGGTGCGGAAGCAGGAAAGGTAGCAGTGAGAGGATCAATGCAAAAGTTACAACTACAAGTGTGAAAAAAGTACCAGCGGCAAAATCAATCTTCTGTCTTCTCCACTTAGAGTCGAAAAAACCAATGAGCCTGCCAGACCACACTACAGGATGGATGGCTTCTGGTGGCTCAACCATTACAAGATCAAGGATGATTGCAAGGATTAAAATCAGTATTTCATCATACATGAACTGCCAACAGCATCATCGCTTTTCACACTTTCGCAGCATACAAAAAGACTTTAAGATGTTTATGTAAACATGGGCAAGGTGTATGAATGAAAACATGGCAAGGTGGAGTGAATGGCAGAAGAGGCTGAAAAAACAGGAGAAGTTGAGGAGATGATAGAAGTTGAAAATGCCATCGATCTTGAGGATTTGCCAAGTGTTGGGCCCGCAATAGCGGAGAAGCTCAGAGATGCAGGTTTTTCAACCATTGAAGCTATTGCTGTCGCTTCCCCCACTGAACTAAGCTCAGCTGCCGAAATTGGTGAGTCAACAGCGGCAAAGATAATTGCTGCGGCAAGAAAAATGGCAGATATTGGTGGATTTGAGAGCGGTGATAAAGTTCTCGAGCGCAGGAAACGCATAAGCAAGATAACTACAGGGAGTAAAGCTCTTGACGAGTTGCTCGGAGGTGGAGTGGAAACACAGTCTATAACGGAGCTGTTTGGTGAATTCGGGAGTGGGAAAACTCAGATATGCCACCAGCTTGCTGTAAACGTCCAGCTACCAAAAGATGCTGGAGGACTTGAAGGTTCCGTGATTGTTATTGATACGGAAAACACGTTCAGGCCTGAAAGGATCATGCAGATGGCAAAGGCCAGGGGTCTTGACGCAGAAAAAGCTTTGAAAAACATATATGTTGCGCAGGCATACAACTCGAATCACCAGATGCTCCTCGTTGACAATGCAAAGGAGCTTGCAAACAGGCTCAAAAAAGAAGGAGAGCAAGTGAAGCTTCTGATAGTGGATTCCCTGATGGCTCACTTCAGAGCAGAATATGTTGGAAGAGGAACCTTAGCAGACAGGCAGCAGAAGCTCAACAGGCACCTCCATGATCTGATGAGGTTTGGGGAGGTATTTAATGCTGCAATAGTTGTCACCAATCAGGTTCAGGCTAAGCCAGATACGTTCTTTGGCGATCCAACAAAGCCTGTAGGTGGGCATATAGTTGCGCATACGGCAACCTTCAGAGTCTATCTCAGAAAGAGTAAGGGAGAGTTAAGGGTTGCAAGATTGATAGACTCCCCACATCTACCGGAGGGGGAAGCCGTGTTCAAGGTTACCGAAACCGGGATAGAGGACAAGTAACCATTAATTTTTTAAGCAGCTTTCATTCACTCCAAATATGTATTTCTACCGGAAATTTTATAAGATTTTACATCTCCACTTTAAGTGGTGATAACAATGAGAATGGAGATGCGAGTTGAGACCGGGGTTTATGGTCTTGACGAACTCCTTGATTCTGGTTTTCGGCCAAATACAGTTAATGTAGTTCTTGGTTCTACTGGAACAGGTAAAACAATCTTTTCTCTTCAATTCCTTCTTAAAGGGCTTGAAAGAGGAGAAAAGGGGATATTCATTTCATTTGATATGGATGTTAAGGACGTTGTCGATGTTGCAAGTGCGATTGGCTGGGAAGAAGTCGAAGATTATGTTGATAGCGGGATGCTCGTCATAAACAAGTTTTATGCAGAAAATGTCTCATATATAAACAACGATTTGCTTACATTTATTGTATCGGAATCTGGAGAGACAACACGGATAGCAATAGACTCATTCACACCACTCATCTCCTCCTTAAGCTATGAAATGAGGAACGACGTCAACTGGTTCTTCTCGAAACTGAGAGAGGCTGGAACCGCCGTTATTACACTCGAGGAGCCCCTTAACGGGGATATGAGTGAGCCATCAGTAGTTATCCCGCTCTTTCTCGGCGATAGCGTTATACAGCTCAAGAACATTGGATATGGGGAAGCGTTCAACAGAACACTCAGGGTGATAAAACACCGGGGTTCATGGCATGCAGAGGGCGTTTTTCCATACAGAATTCTCGAAGGACTCGGGATGATTGTAGAGGGAGGAGAGTTCGTCGAGTCGATGAGAGAGCCGGTAGACCTCAATCAGACTCTGGAAAAAGCCGGGATAAAGAGGGAAAAAATAGACAAAGATATGCTCAAAAAGCTTCAGAGAGTTGCAGAAAGTAGAACTGCTAGAGCAGAAGAGATAATCGTGAATATTCTGAAAAAATATGCTTGAGGTTGGAGGATGATCTCCAGGGTATCCTTTATACTTTACCCGATTTATTCAGATCCTGAAGTGAAGATGACGGCACTGTACAGGATAGATGGGATACCGGTCTTTCTTAAGATAAACGCACCTAAGCGGGAGATGGCAAGCACCCTTTACTGGCTTGAAGGGCAGATAAAAGACATGCTCCATCAGATATTTAACCGAAATCTGAGCGAGGCAAGCTTCAGATTTGGAGATGTGAGAATACACATGTATCCTGTTTCAAGAACAATAGTTCTGGCTATAATGGCCAGCGAAGAGGTTTCGATGTACAAACTGGAGGTTGATGTGAGAACCGCTCAGACACAACTTGCAAGACTTGTTGGCTGTGAGTAAATGTTCTCCTCACCTGCAATCAATTTCTCATTTTTCTTTCATCAAGCACTCAGGCAATCACTCAAACCTGATAACTCTGCAACCTTTACCGTAGTTTTCGGGGTAGACTCCTTTCAATTTTCCGCTGCACACCGGACATTTGGGATTGCTCCGCAAGTCAACGGTTACAAACTCCATTGATGACAGGTCAATTCTCAGATATTTTCCGCCGAGGGTTTGCAGACCGGCAATCAGCTTTATGGTTTCAGCAGCCTGAATGCATCCGAAAAATCCTGCTGTGAAACCCATTACACCTGCAATCTCTCTGCTACCGTACTCAGGCGCTTCAGGAAACACACAGCGATAGCATGGAGATCGTGTTACAGTCATAATCTCTCCTTCAAAACTTCCTATTGCTGAGTGGACAAATGGCTTTCCGGTGAGCATGCATGCATCGTTAACAATATACCTTGTTGCGAGGTTATCCGGACAGAGAACGACAACATCGTACCTTTCCAGAATTCCCATTATGTTGCTGGCAGTAATATCGAATGGATATGCAACAGCTTTAACATCGGGATTCAGGTTTTCAACAAAGAGTTTTGCAGATTCAGCCTTGTTCATCCCTATTTTACCGGCATGGATTATCTGCCTCTGGAGATTGTGCTCCTCCACAACATCTCCATCTGCTATACCGATTTCTCCAACTCCCGCTGCTGCGAGGTAGGAAATTGCAGAACTCCCGACCCCTCCGGCCCCCACCACAAGAACTTTTGCTTTAAAAAGTTTCTCCTGCCCCTCTTCCCCGAACTCCGGTATCATTACCTGCCTGATGTATCTTTCCATTTTCATTCCAGCACCCCGTAGCTTACCGCTTATTTATCCCATCTACTAATTATTATTTCCGTTCTTTACCTGATGGCATGTTTCACTCAATTATTTTCATTTATTTTAGCAATAAAAACCAGATCCGGGCAAATATTTTTAAATGTGGTTGGGATATTAAAAGCTGTGAGAAATCGGATAGTTTACTCACCGTCCAATGATGTGAAAGAAGCTTACAGGCAGCTTGTTAACCAGCTTGAACAGATTGACTTTGAGCCAAATTTTTTACTGCTGTTTTTAACCGAAGGAGTATGGAAGAACTACAGGGTTTTTACTGAGTTATTCAAGAAGAGATTTCCGGATGCTAAGATGCTTGGTTGCACGGTGGAGGGTTATCTCGTCAAAAATGAGATATGGATGAGGGGAGTTGCTGCCTTACTTGGGGAATTTGATGGAAAGGTGGAGGTTTTCCGGGCCAAAGACAAGACAGCGACCAGAACAGCAGAGAAGCTTGGCGGGATGATCGGAAAGGGTTGGGATGCAATTTTGCTGATGTTTCCAGCTTTTTACTTTCCCGGGAAGTTCGAGTTTTTGAAGGCTTTTTTGAATGACAGGAGGTATTA
>JARQZL010000126.1 GCA_029984855.1 Archaeoglobales archaeon
CAGCAACTTCATCACTTCCATCTGTTGAACCATCTTCCGCAATTATCAGCTCGTAGTCATATCCTGTTGCTTTGATAGCCTCTGTAACTTCTTTAACTGCTCTCTCGAGTCTTCCAGCCTCGTTGTATGCCGGTAGTACAACTGAAACTTTAACCATATCCATCCACTTCCAGCCTCAATCCGTAATCGCCAGCCTTTACAAAGTTTGCCTCTTCTGCCCTCACCTTCTTTAGAATCAGCTTTCGCCGGGGCTTCAACTCCGGAATTTCCTTACCTTCGTAGTTTCTAACCATGAGCTCGGCAAGGTTGATTCCATAAGCTTTATCGAGCAGAATGGCGGAGGTTGTCACCCTCGGATTGATATCAACAACATACGGATGCTCCGCAAGAACAATGTCAACGCCAACATATCCAAAAAGTCCTTTTACTGCCTCTACAGCCTTTATTGCCTCTTCCGTAACCTCTGCATCGTAATTGCATGGCGTTATACTTCCTGCATACTCAAAACGCCTCGTGAGTTGCTCGTTCACACTCAGAACTTTCACGCTATCTCCAACCATCAGTGAGACACTGAGGTGTTTTCCATTTATGTATTCCTGAGCCATGCATCCTTCAGGCAACCCGTCTGACATTTCTTCTGGAGGTGTCAGGCAAAGCCTTATTCCCCTCCCTCCACAGGAGACACGGGGTTTTACAACAAATGGAGGTTCAGAGGGTTTAAGTGTGGTTTTCGGAGTGTTTGCTTTTCTCTTTATTGCCTGATACGTGAGCCATTTATCAGATGCTATCACTATTGCTGCCGGCCTGCTGCCAAGGTTACCAGCCTTAATCTTTTTAGTGAGGCTGTAGAGTAAAAAGTCATCTTCCGGAGCTATCACAATGCTGTAGTCAGCTTTCTCAATAACCTCCTCAAATTCCAACGATTGTGCTGTTACAACCTCCGAAAAAGAGGAGAAACCCCTGTACAGGGCGTTGAACATCCCGAGACCTTCTACAGCTATACTCTCATTTTCACATCCCAAACATGCAGCGTACTCAAACAGAAAAATCCTCATGAATGTATGTTTTCCCTGCCCTCAAGCACATCTTCCTCAAAATCCTCCTCATTCAGCACTATTGCTATGTCTGCGGAATTTCTCAAAGCTGCAGAAAATCCTGGCTCCACTCCTATTATTATTGTCTCCTTTCCCGCTTCCATCGCCTTCTTGAGCACTGCCTTAAAATCTGCATCCCTTGTAACGAGTGCAATGGCATCTATTGCATCGTTGTATATCATCTCCATAGCTTCAACAGCCATCCTGACATCAACATCGCCAGAAGTTATTATTGGCTCAAAGCCCTGATTTTCTATTGCTTCAACAAGCTTTTCGCTTGCATACTGGTTCAGAAAGACCTTGGCAACCTTTATATTACCGTATTCATGAAGAATCTCCCTGATTTCCTGCAAATTTATATTAAACTCCTTGCGAAGCATGTTAGGGCCATCAACAAGGACTCCAACACCCTTCCTGTCCTGCTTTCTTGATGATAAGTAGCCTTTTATCTTCTGCAGCTTTGAGAAACTGAGTTTCTTTTTTATAGTCATACAATCCAGCCCTTGCCTCAAAGTTTAAAAATTTTGGTTAAGTCTCCTTTCGCTTCTTCATCAGCATGAGATAGTTAACTGCATGAATAACTGCATCAATCGAGGCCATCACAATGTCCGCTTCAGCGCTTCTTGCTGTGAAGGAGTTTCCTTCTTCATCCTCTACCGTAACGTAAACCTCCGCAAGTGCATCGCTTCCACCGGTTATGGCATCCATTCTGAATTCTGTGAGTTTAACGCCCATGCTCTCCCCAGCAAGTTCTTTAACAGCCTTAAGGGCGGCATCCACCGGACCAACACCTATTGCTGATGTTACTTTCCTTTTTCCTTCCACATCCGCATTTATCACTGCAGTTGGTGTGATCTTGTTGCCGGTTAAGACAGTTACCTCATCAACAAGTATCGCTTTCTCCTCTTTCTTGAGCTCTCCAAGCACAACCTCTGCTACTGCAAAGAGGTCGAGATCTGTTACTTTCTTGCCCTTATCTCCGAGCTCTTTTACTTTCTCTGTTATTTTGTTGAGCCTTTCTTCATCCACGTGATAACCTGCATCTTCCAGAATCTTCTTTATCTGATATCTACCAGCATGCTTCCCAATAACTATTCTGCGCTTATGCCCTACCATCTCCGGAGTTATCACACCCGGCTCGAATGTCCTCGTATCTTTCAGCACACCATGAGCATGTATTCCACTTTCGTGACTGAATGCATTGGCCCCAACAATCGGCTTGTTTGGTGGAATCTTTATACCGGACACTCTCTCTATGAGTTTTGAAGTTTCCACGAGGTACTCTGTTCTTATATTTGTTTTTATGCCTTCAAGGCTGCGAAGTGTCATCACAACCTCTTCCAGCGCTGCATTACCGGCCCTCTCACCTATCCCATTTACCGTAACCTGCACCTCATCGGCTCCTGCGAGAACCGCCACATATGTATTTGCAACAGCTAAACCGAAATCGTTGTGACAGTGGACGTCTATAGGTACTTTTACATGACCTCTGAGCTCTTTTATCGTGTCATAAAACTTGAAAGGTGTTGCAATTCCAACTGTGTCCGGAACATTGATTATGTCAACACCAGCATCTTCAACTGCCCCGTATATCTGTTTGAGGTAGTCGATTTCCGTCCTCGTTGCATCCATCGCAGAAAACATGCAGATTCTTCCGTGATCTTTTATGTACTCAACTGCGTCAACTGCAAGTCTTATGATTTCTTCTCTGCTTTTCTGAACAGTATGTTCTATCTGGATTTTTGACGTTGATATGAAAATGTGAATCATATCGGCCTCAGAGTCCAGGGCCGCATCCATATCATATTTAACAATTCTTGCAAGAGCGCAAACCTTTGAGCGCAAACCAAGATTTGCAATCTCCTTCACTGCCTCAAATTCACCCTTCGAGGCTGCAGGAAAGCCCGCTTCAATCACATCAACACCTAACTTGTCGAGCTGCTTTGCTATCTGTATTTTGTAGTTCAGGGGGAACGCTACCCCCGGCGTTTGTTCGCCATCCCTTAACGTTGTATCAAACACAGATACTGTTCTCATTGAACCACCTCTTTGCTTAGGCCTCACATACCCAAAGGTTGATAAAAGATTTTTGTTGAACTTGCAGTTTCATTAACAGCCGTATAAAGAGGGGTGACCTGAAGTAAATCAAGCCTGCTCACTCCTTGTTGCAATCCAAGTTCTTTTTTACCATACACCTGCCAAAAGAAAAATACAAAACTATCCCCCGGCAGCTAACACCGCACTTCATCGCAACGCTTATACGGTCTCGAGCAGCTGACCCTGCCGGGAAGTGTACCATGTCGGGGTTGTCCCTCGGTCACAGAAAGCCTTTGCCACCTCCCTGGGGGACCTATACGACATGGCTGCTGTAGCCCCTGCATGCAGGCTGCTTCATAGCGTGCACAGCACACTCTGCATCCTCCTCTACCAAGGGCATAGCTTTTTTGTTTTTATCCGATATTAATGTTGCGTGCTAACTTTTAGTATCATCAGGCATCATGTCATTACATCTTACCATCTTAAAAGCTTAGCTGAAGTGCCCAGATGATTCATATTATCACATTTTATAAGAAAATCCTTAAATAGCGTGAATCTTGCCAAGTAGCATGAGCTTCGACGGAAGGAAAATCATACTCGATCCTGAAGAGATGCCAGAGAAATGGTACAATATTCTGCCAGACCTGCCAAAGCCTCTACCCCCGCCTCTCCATCCGGCAACGAACGAGCCAGTTAAACCATCTGACTTGGAGCCTATCTTTCCAAAAGAGCTGATAAAGCAGGAGATGAGTGATAAAAGATGGATAAGAATTCCGGAAGAAGTTCTTGATGTTTACAGGCTGTGGAGACCTTCACCACTCATAAGGGCCAAGAAACTTGAGGAGGCACTCAAGACACCGGCAAGGATATACTACAAGTATGAAGGTGTAAGCCCACCAGGAAGCCACAAACCGAATACTGCAGTGGCACAGGCATATTACAACATGAAAGAAGGTGTTGAAAGACTGACAACGGAAACTGGAGCGGGACAGTGGGGTTCAGCTCTTTCTTTTGCGACCCGTCTTTTCAACATGAAGTGTACGGTCTACATGGTCAAAGTCAGCTACCACCAAAAGCCATATCGTCGTGTTCTCATGGAAACCTGGGGTGGAGAAGTCATACCCTCGCCAAGCAACCGCACCGAGAGTGGTAAACGAATTCTTGAAGAAGATCCAGATAACCACGGAAGCTTGGGGATAGCAATAAGTGAGGCAGTTGAGGATGCAGTGAAGCATGAGAATACCAACTACAGCCTCGGCAGTGTTCTGAATCATGTCCTACTCCATCAGACAATTATAGGGCTGGAGGTGAAGAAGCAGTTAGAGAGCATAGACGAGAAGCCAGACGTGCTCGTTGGGTGTGTTGGTGGTGGAAGCAACTTTGCAGGCTTCTGTTATCCATTCGTAAAAGATGCGGAGAAAGAGGGAGTCAGAATTGTTGCAGTTGAACCTGCAGCATGCCCGACATTCACTTCCGGAGAGTATCGATACGATTATGGCGACACTGTCGGTCTTACACCCCTGTTAATGATGTATACCCTTGGCCATGACTTTATGCCACCGCCAATCCATGCTGGAGGGTTGAGATATCACGGCGATGCCCCAACAATGAGCATGCTTGTTGAAGAGGGTATTATTGAGGCAATAGCCGTGAAACAGATTCCAACATTTGAAGCAGGTATACTGTTTGCAAGAAGTGAAGGCATTGTGCCAGCTCCGGAATCAAACCATGCAATAAAGGCTGTCATAGACGAGGCTTTGAAGGCAAAAGAGGAGGGAGAGGAGAAAGTGATAGTCTTTAACCTCAGTGGTCATGGCTACCTTGATTTGGCTGCATACGACGACTTTCTGTACGGGAGGTTGAAGAACACCTGATTATACTTTACACTTCACCATACACTTGAGCACAACCTGTATATAACGTGCGAACGTGTAATGCCCGGTGACCTGTATGAGTTGGCACCTCCATAGCTTTAGGAGGAGGGGTTGGGAGGGGCTTAAAAACTGGAGCGAGAGAGAAGATGCGAGAAGAACAGCATATCTTCAAGAATGGAAGTGCTTTGCCGGCGAATTTTAGTTGGTAAAGCATAAAATGACCGGTATTATTCTGACAGCTCCTGCAACCGAGATGAGTACCCATCACGGTAAGGAGTTTCTGGGCTTTGGAACATGTACACCTCCGGGAGTAGTCCCTGGTTGGTTTGTAAGGTATTTCTTCTATCCAAAGGTTAAGAATAAGAAGGGTGTTGCCAAATTCGCTCCTTACGGGCTGAGAAAGATTGAAGCAGCTTTGATTGAGAGAGGGTTCGATGTAGCTACCGTCCATCCTTACGATATAGAGAGGTATATGGGCGATGCAAGAGTTGTCGGAGTTTCAGTCATGGATCCCCTTGGTTTCGGGCCCGTTAGCGTTACCTTTTCCTCACTGCTCGGTGGAACTCCGTCCACAAGGCTTGAGTTCGTAAAACTGATGGAGAAACTGAGGCCATATAAAAATAATAAAAATAAAATAAAGATAATAGTCGGAGGAGCTGGTGCTTGGCAGCTTGAGTGGGACAAATACTGGAAAAACTTTGTCGATTGTGTCGTTATAGGAGAATCAGAGGAAATCATTCCTGAATTGTGTCAAAAGGCATTAAAAGGAGAAGAGATTCCAGAGACAATTTACTGCAAAAGTCCGGAGATTGAAAGAATACCAGTGATAAGGAGACCATCGATAAATGGACTGGTAGAGGTTTCAAGAGGTTGTGGAAGGGGCTGCAGATTTTGCAGCGAGACACTGAAAAGAAGGAGAGATGTGCCACTTCAAAGAATCATTGAGGAGGCAAAACTAAATGTAAGAGGAGGGACAAAAGGCGTTCTTTTGCACGCTGAGGACGTTTTACTTTATGGCTGCAGAGACTCAAGGTTTGTTCCAAATGAAGAAAAGGTTACGAGGCTTTTTAAAGAAGCTAAGAAGGTTACGGATCAGGTAGGAATAAGCCACTGCTCTCTTGCAGCAATTTCTTCTAAGCCTTCACTTGTTGAGGAGATAAATCACATACTCGAAGTAGGTGAAAGAATACCAATGTTCGGCGTTCAGACGGGGCTTGAAACTGGAAGTTCGAGGCTTATGGAGAGATACATGCGTGGCAAGGTTCTTCCATTTCATCCAAACGAATGGATGGATGTGGCAGAACAGGCATTCGCAATTATGCACGACAACAAGTGGATTCCCGCTGCAACACTCCTAATCTGCTTACCAGATGAAACTGAAGGTGATATAATCAGGACTATTGAACTCGTCAGAAGGCTCAGAAGCTATCGCTCACTAATAGTTCCTTTAATCTTCATTCCGATGGAGGTTTGTGCATTGGGGAGGAAAAGGGCATTTACCAGACAGAATTTAAGCCAAGCGCATTGGGAGCTTTTAGCAACCTGCATGGATCACGATATTCGGTGGATCGATGACCTGATGAAAAACTACTTCGCAGGATTTAAGAATGCTTTTGTAAAGTTTGGTTACTGGATTTTTACTACGTGGGTCAAAAAAGCATGGAAGAACAGAAAGAAGGAAATTATGAGCCTGCACATCTGAACGATAGTTTTTAACCTTTTCATCTCTCCTCATAGGATCTAAGCTTCTCATGTAAAAACGTGAAGCCAAATCGGGCTTCAATAGAAAATTAAAAATATTGCAGAAAATTTCATTAAAATTATGCCAGAAAAAGTGGATGCCGTTGACGTCAGAATTCTGGTGCAACTACAAGAAGATGCGAGAAAAAGCCTAAGAGAGATAGCTGAAAAGCTTGGAGTTGCTGAGGGAACAGTTTACAACCGGATAAACAAACTCAGAAGGATGGGAATAATCCAGAAATTTATACCGATAATAGACTACTCCAAACTCGGATTTGACCTCATAGCAGTAATAGGTGTTACGGCTGAAGGTGGGCATCTCATTGAAGTTGAGGAGATGCTTGCAGATGAGCCGAACGTTACCGCAGTATACGATGTGACTGGCGAGTTTGACGTCATAACAGTTGCAAAGTTCAGGGATAGAGAATCTCTAAACGCCTTCGTCAAACGAATTGCGGGACTGGAACATGTAAAAAAGACGTACACAATGCTCGTCCTTAACGTGGTGAAAGAGACACACAGCATAGACCTCGCCAGATTGATGAAGAGCGAGCTAAAGGCTGATTAGACTGGTTATTTAACTCTTCATGTTTTTTTAAATGTTGTCAAATCTCCATCCAGCGCCTTTAACACCAGCTTGGCGACGTCATAACAGTTGCAAAGCCACTTATTAACTTTACGTTTCAGATTTAGAAATAAAGAACATACACTGCCGTGCAAATCCATTCCCCAGTATATACCTGGAACCAGCGAGTTACCCGGTACGGGCTTTAGTGACCGCGGACTGAACGGCTCGCCGAAGCTTGCCGCTTACACCCCGGCCCTATCAAACGGGTCTTTTACCCGCGCCCTTAAGGGTGGCTCTTTTCGAGGGCGGTTTCAGGCTTAGATGCTTTCAGCCTTTAACCGCACGGCACGTAGCTGCCCGGCAATGCCCTGCCAGACAACCGGTGAACCAGTGGTGCCGGAGGCTCGTTCCTCTCGTACTAGAGCCTCCTTCCCCTCAGCCACCCAGACACCCCCGTTAGATAGCAACCGACCTGTCTCACGACGGTCTAAACCCAGCTCACGATCCCCTTTAATAGGCGAACAACCTCACCCTTGGCCGCTGCTGCACGACCAGGATGGGGAGAGCCGACGTCGAGGTAGCAAGCCTCGGGGTCGATATGAACTCTCGCCCGAGACAACTCTGTTATCCCTGGGGTAGCTTTTCTGTCGTCACCCGGCCTCATCAAAAGGCACAGGGTGGTTCGCTAGGCCCGCCTTTCGGCTCGTGAACCCTTATTGTGCGGGTTCACGTCAGGCCGGCTTTTGCCCTTGCACTCTATGGCGGATTTCTGACCCGCCTGAGCCGACCTTTGGGCTCCCCCGATACCTTTTCGGGGGAGTGGCGCCCCACCCAAACTGCCCACCTATCGATGTCCCGCCGAAGCGGTTAGCGGTACGGCTGAAGGTGGGCGGTGTCTCATGGACGGCTCCATCCCACCCAGAGATGGGACTTCGAAGCCTCCCGCCTACACTGCGCACCCCCAACCATACCACAACGACAGGCTGCAGTAAAGCTCCACAGGGTCTTCGCTTCCCAACGGGGGTCCCCAGACTCTTCACTGGGATGTCGGGTTCGCCGGCTTCCGGCCGGGGACAGTGGGGGAGTCGTTAATCCGTTCATGCAAGCCGCCAATTAAGCGGCAAGGTATTACGCTACCTTAAGAGGGTCATAGTTACCCCCGCCGTTTACAGGCCCTTCGGCCGGTTGAACCCGGCTTTCAGGTACCTGCACTGGGCAGGACTCAGGGGCTGTACTAACCGTTACCGGTTTGCAGCCCCCTGTGTTTTTAGTAAACAGTCGCTCCCCCCTAGTCACTGCGACCTGCGGTTCCCACCTGATAGATGAAAACCGCAGGCACCCCTTCTACCAAAGATACGGGGCTAATTTGCCGATTTCCCTCGGCCGAAATGTTCCGCCACGCCTTGGCCTGCTCAGCCAGGGCACCTGTGTCGGTTCTCGGTACGGTCCAACCCGTCCCCTTTTCACGGGCCCCAGGAGTCAGCCGACTTACGCCATCACGTCTTCACCCCCTTCTCTCCATGACGGACCTCCGGAGGCTTCGACGCTTGGACGGGCTGGCAACTCCCGCTCGGCCTATCCCGAGGCGTCGGGTGCCTTGCGGCAATGACGGGCGGTGCGGGAATATTAACCCGCTTCCCTTTCCCCCGCATCGAATTACGAGCGGGGTTAGGACCGACTAACCCACGGCTGACGAACGTGGCCGTGGAACCCTTGCCCTTCCGGCGGTCGGGATTCTCACCCGACTATGCTGCTACTACCGCCAGGATTCTCGTTGCCGACGGCTCCACCCGAGCTTACGCCTCAGGCTTCTACGCCATCGGCACGCCCCCCTACCGGATCACCTTTCGGTGCCCCGGGGTATCGGCGGCCGGCTTGAGCCCCGTCCATTTTCGGCGCCCCGAGTCTCGGCTGGTGAGCTGTTACGCACTCTTTAAAGGGTGGCTGCTTCTAAGCCTACCTCCCAGCTGTCTTCGACCCGGGACTTCCTTTATCGTTTACACTTAGCCGGCACTTGGGGGCCTTAACCCCGGTCTGGGTTGTCTCCCTCGCGGACTGGGAGCTTACCCCCCAGCCCTGTCTCCGCCCATCTACGGCGGCAGTGGATTCGGAGTTTGACAGGGGGGCGAGGGTGTCACCCCCCGACTCCCCCAATCAGTGCTCTACCCCACTGCCAGCCTCCGGGCAGGTCGTACTGCGGTATGTTTCGGAGGGAACCAGCTATCCCCGGGCTCGATTGGACTTTCACCCCTAGACGCAGGTCAGAGGAGCGATTTGCACATCAACACCCCTTCGGGCCTCCACGAGGCTTTCGCCCCGCTTCACCCTGCCCACGCCTAGATCGCCCGGCTTCGGGTCGTATGATAGTGACTACGGGCGAGCACACCCCGCCCCTCGCTTACGCTGCGGGCTGTCGGTTTCCCTTCGGCTACGGAGTTGCACTCCTTAGCCTCGCCACTACCATACACTCCCTGGCTCGTTCTTCAAAACGCACGCAGCAACCCCGGCATGCCACCTCTCGTACTCGCACCTCGCAGTGCTTTCCTTCGAGATGGTTACCTTTCGGGCCACTGCTCACTATCCCCGACCGATTTCAGGCTCTTTTCACCCCCCTTCCTGGGGTCCTTTTCAGCTTTCCCTCACGGTACTACTGCGCTATCGGACTCGGGACGTATTTAGTCTTGGAGGTTGATGACCCCCTGCTTCCCGCGAGAATTCCAACCCACGGTACTCAGGATACCCCACCTCGTAGTCTGCGGAATTACGCCTACGGGGCTATCACCCTCTACGGCGCCACATTCCAGCAGACTTCGGCTTCCCCCGCGAGACATTGGGTGGGGTCCTACTACACCACATTCGCCCTGCCTTTCAGCAGGGTGTTCGGTTTAGACTGTGCCGCTTTCGGTCGCCCCTACTAACGGCATCGCGTTTGCTTTCTTTTCCTGCGGGTACACAGATGTTTCCTTTCCCCGCGTTCCCGCTCAAAGCTGAGCGTCCCCGAAGGAACAGGATTGCCCATTCGGGAATCCCCGGTTCTACGGCTCCCTGCGCCTCCCCGGGGCTTTTCGTAGCTTGGCACGCCCTTTATCGGCGCCCGAGCCCAGCCATCCACCGGCCGGGATAATCACCGGAATTTCGCCAGTCCCAGTTTGTATCTGGGGAACGGACCTCTGCACGGCCTCATACGCCAAAGATTTACCTCTGGCATCAACCCTTCCCCGATGACTCTTCATCACCGGGTGCACTACTGTGCTGGAGACTTGAATATCGAACTACTCCGTGTCGCCTCCAGCCTACTATGGACTCGTCGGGACTTGAACCCGAGGCCTCCGCCTCGCAAAGGCGGCGCTCTTCCACTGAGCTACGAGCCCATGGGCCTGCCAACCATCTGAGCTCCAGTAGACAAAGGTTATGCTCCTTTAGGAGGTGATCCAGCCGCAGATTCCCCTACGGCTACCTTGTTACGACTTAGCCCCCCTCGCGGACCCTAGGTTCGAACCTGTCCTACGGACAGGCCCTCACCCATGACCCACTCGGGTGGCTTGACGGGCGGTGTGTGCAAGGAGCAGGGACGTATTCACCGCGCCATTTTGAGGCGCGATTACTACGGATTCCAGGTTCACGAGGGCGAGTTGCAGCCCTCGATCCCAGGTTAGACCGGGTTTAGGAGATTACCTACCCCTTTCGAGGTCGGTACCCATTGTCCCGGCCATTGTAGCCCGCGTGTAGCCCAGGGGATTCGGGGCATACGGACCTGCCGTTGCCCGCACCTTCCTCCGGCTTAGCGCCGGCAGTCCCCCCAGTGTGCCCGGCATCGCAAAGCGATCCGCTGGCAACTGAGGGCGCGGGTCTCGCTCGTTGCCTGACTTAACAGGATGCTTCACAGTACGAACTGACGGCGGCCATGCACCACCTCTCAGCTAGTCTGGTAAGGTCTTCAGCCCGACCTTCATCCCGCTGTCTCCCCTGGTAAGCTTCCCGGCGTTGAATCCAATTAAACCGCAGGCTCCACCCGTTGTAGTGCTCCCCCGCCAATTCCTTTAAGTTTCAGCCTTGCGGCCGTACTTCCCAGGCGGCGGACTTAACGGCTTCCCTCCGGCACCACCGGAGCCCGTAGCTCCGGTGACACCTAGTCCGCATCGTTTACAGCCTGGACTACCCGGGTATCTAATCCGGTTCGCTCCCCAGGCCTTCGTTCCTCACCGTCGGACCCGTTCCAGCTGAGCGCCTTCGCCACAGGTGGTCCTCCCGGGATTACAGGATTTCACCCCTACCCCGGGAATACCCTCAGCCTCTCCCGGTCCCTAGTCTGACAGTATCCTCCGGCAGTCTGATCGTTAAGCGACCAGATTTCCCGGGGGACTTACCAGACCGGCTACGAACGCTTTAGGCCCAATAATAGTAGCCGCCACTCGGGCCGCCGGTATTACCGCGGCGGCTGCCACCGGCCTTGCCCAGCCCTTGCTATGGGATGCTGTTTAGGCATCCCGACAGTCCGCGCGATGCACGGACACTCCGGCTAGCCCCGTCGCACTTTCGTGCATTGCGGAGGTTTCGCGCCTGCTGCGCCCCGTAGGGCCTGGACCCTTGTCTCAGGGTCCATCTCCGGGCTCCTGCTCTCACAGCCCGTACGGATCTTCGGCTTGGCGGGCCGTTACCCCACCAACTACCTAATCCGCCGCAGACTCATCCTCGGGCGCTGGCGCTTTCAGAGATGGTGCATTCCAGCATCCATCTCCTATGGGGGATTAGCCCCAGTTTCCCGGGGTTATCTCCCTCCCGAGGGTAGATTGCCCACGTGTTACTGAGCTGTCTGCCGGTGCTGGCAAAGCCAGCCCCTTGACTAGCATGGCTTAGCCCCAGCCGGATAGCAGCGGCCTCTGGCAGGATCAACCAGAATTGACGGGGGGATGGTGAATACTCCCTTGCCTACTGGATTTACTCTGTTGGCAAGCCCATCTCAGACGCATCTCTCAATGCGTCCTCATGACTGTGCCGCGGGCGGGAACACACCCCTTCATCCCGGGCTTGCGCCCCACTCCAGGTTCGTGCCGGAACCCGCGACTTTTAGGTAAATCTTTATTGCGCCTTTGTGATTTATAAGCCTTTTGCCTATATCGAGAGTATTTAAACTCTGCTTAACTGCATCTCGCCGTGTTATCACTTGCATCGGTGTTCTGCACGTTTTAGCTCAATATTTAAGCTTTGTGCCTGCCTGCATATACAGGCAGCAAATCGGCGCCATCTATAGGTTAATAAAAGTTGTGGAGTGCTATAACCTGTAAAACTGAGATTAGTGAGTATAAAAAAATAAAATTCAGGAATTATTTACGCCTGATAACTCTCTCTCTTCTCTTCCCTGTAACCATTGAACTGACGACTCTAAATATTATCACTGCATACACATGTATCAGCATTGTCATCAGAAAGAGATACATGACCAGCCTGTGTATAATCCTGATCAGCGTATAACCATCTGAAACATGGAAAATCGGTGCAAAAACGCCAGCAAGATCTATAATCCAGCCAAAGATGTTTGAGTAGTACATGGTAAAGCCCGTTATCCCCATAATAGCAGCCATGCCCATGTATGCCCAGGGAACCTGGACCTCTGTAGGTATAATTTTCTCAACATACTCTCCTCTTTCAGGGTCATACCCTCTCGGATCCTCGATATGTGGTCCCAGACCTGTCCACGCAAGTATTTCCTTTATGAAGAACTTTAGAGAGTATGGAAAACGCGTAAGCGAGAGCCACTCCCACTCATGGGCAATAATGTAGCCAAGCATGAGAACCCACAGCGCACCAAAGATGAAGCCAAGATATACATGTATGTCCAGAGAAGTCTTCATATCCGGGAAAGATACACCGTACAGTCCTCCAAGCCTCCAGCCAGTCCAGCCTATTATTAAACCAGTGGAAACAATCCCCCAGTGAATTATTCGATATGTCGCTGAATGTCTCTCAACTTCTATTGTCTCATACTCCTCATCGCTCATCCTACCCACCTCCCGAGTGTAATTCTGCGCCTGATCAGATGTATTGCGAGGAAGCCAAGCACTCCAAGTATTATCAGCGTCCCAAGCTGCGTTATGTCAAGCTTGAAGTTGATGCCGAAATTTGTCAAATCCACCACGAGTTTTGATGGCGGATTTGCTATCTCAACCCCCGGTGGCCCTACAAGATTCCCATCAAAGCCGACAAGGAAGACTTTCTCCTGATTGTCGTGGCAGTCACTGCAATCTTTGGCTTTTGGTGTAATTGTGTGCGGCGCTATGACCCCGGCGGTCTTGGACGTCTTATTTCCATAGCTGGTGACCATCACATGGGCTGGATACAGCCTGCCGTTGTAGCTGAGTATATGAAACTCACTGGTCGTTAGGCTGTCAAGCTTACCGGTATCAAGATGACAGTTGTAACAGTTCTGATAGTAGGCTGCATGGCAGGAGAAGCATGAAATATCCCGGTGGAGCTTGTGGGCAAGTATGTTTTTATCGTAGAGCTTAGCTTTTTTACCTCCTATCTCCACGCCATAAAAGTGGCATGCCTCGCACTTTATTTTAACAGCCTGTATCGCAAAGGTATATGCGTTTCCATCTCCATGAATTTCGTCTGGGCTGTGGCAGTCAAGGCACTTAAGGCCATTTGTATAGTGGATGTCTGGCTGCTTCGCCTTCTTCATTTTATCTACAAGGTATCCTATGTAGTTAACACCTACTTGGTGCTTGTGGCAGTTCACGCAGTCCGTCATGTTTGGCATCTGCTTGTGAATTCTGTGACAGTCACTGCAGTTCTCAACGTGGCATTCCATGCATTTCTGTGGTGTGTTGATTCCAAAAGTCTTGCCCGGTCCCTGTTTGAACGCTGTATCAATTCCTTTTGCCGTGTGGTGCAGGCTTGTAGTATAATTCACAGATATGCTTCCGTGGCACTGCTTGCATGTCTTTTCCAGTGCTGCTGCCTGATTTATCAACGCAATTAGTAGCAACATTGCAACAAGTATTTTCCCCATACTTGCTTTTCGCATATTTGCCTGCTTTCACATACTCTATATCTCCTTTTCGATTTCTGTGAAAGAGCAACAACAACTGATTTAGATGATGGCGACAAAGTAAGCCAATGGTCAGCTGGCACTCCTCAAGCATTGAAGAAGTCTTTGAGATTCTCGAGAGCTCCCCACATGGTCTTAAAAAAGAGGATGTAGAAGAAAGACTCTTAGCTTTCGGGCTCAATAAAATAAAAGAGAAAAAAGAGGGCGAACTCCTCAGGCTGCTCCGGCACTTTCACGATCCTTTGATATACGTCCTTATCGCCGCCGGTTTTCTTACACTATACACAGGAGAACTGGCAGATTCGGCAATAATATTCACAGTTGTTGCTACCAACGCCTCCATTGGATACGTTCAGGAGAGGAAAGCGGAAAAAACTCTGGAAGCATTAAAGAGAATAACAGAAGTAAAAGCGAGAGTAATCAGGATTATTGAGAAGGACGTTCCAGCGAAGTTCCTTGTTCCTGGAGATATAATAGTTCTGGAGGCGGGCATGAAGGTGCCAGCGGATGCAAGGCTCTTTAAGGCAAAGAACCTGAGAATTGACGAATCTCTTCTCACAGGAGAGAGTCTTCCAGTCGAGAAAATAACAGCAGTAGTGGAGGAGAAATCCGTAACAAGGCCAAACATGGTTTTTACAGGCACAATTGTAACAGAGGGGTACGGGGAGGCGGTTGTTGTTGCCACTGGCGAGCAAACGGAGATTGGAAAAATAGCCAGAAGAACTGCAAGGGAGAGAAAGGCCGAAACACCGCTGATCCGAAAAATGAAGAGGCTGGGAAAAAGGATATTCTTGGCAATCATAGTTATCTCAGCCATCAACTTTCTCATGGGCTTCTGCAGAGGATATTTACCCAGCATTACCTTTCTCGCCTCCGTCAGTCTTGCAGTTGCAGCCATTCCTGAATCTCTGCCAGCCCTCGTAACCATGATTCTCGCCAATGGTGTCAGAGACATGGCTTCACGCAATGCGGTTGTCAGAACGCTGCCAGCAGTTGAAACACTTGGAAGTGTAACAGTAATCTGCACGGACAAAACAGGGACGCTGACAGAAAACAGGATGCAGGTTGTTAGGCTTTTCGCAGGTGGAAGGGAGTACGATGCTTATGATGCCGAAGAACTTCGCAGAGTTGATGTAAGGGAAGTAAAAATGACGCTGCTTGCGGGCTACATCTGCAACAGGGCGGTTTACAGAGAGGTAGATGGAGAGTATATAATGAGTGGCGACCCAACAGAGATTGCACTGCTGGAGGTTGCGGCAAAAGCAGGAATTAAGGGGAAAGAGGGCATACTGGATGAAATTCCCTTCGACCCCGCAATACGCTTCATGGCTACTGCTGTAGAGGAAGAGGGGATAGCCATGGTCTACGTCAAGGGGTCTCCAGAACGCGTACTTGCGATGTGCTCCCACATGATGGTTGACGGAAGGGCAGTGGAGATTGATACAGAACTCAACAGAATTGCTGACGAGTTTGCGTCGAGAGGTATGAGGATTCTTGCATTCGCCTACAAACCCGTAGATGTGGAGAGATTCAGCATAAAAGAGCACCTGAGAGACATGATTTTTCTTGGTTTTCAGTGCATGATAGACCCTCCAAGGGAGGAGAGCTACGAAGCGGTGAGAAAGTGCAGGAGAGCGGGTATCAGGGTTGTAATGATGACAGGGGATCATCCCTCAACAGCCCTTGCCGTAGCGAGAGAGGTCGGAATAGAGGGAGAGGTGGTAACAGGAGAAGAAGTGGATAAAGTGACCGACGAAGAGCTGATGGAGAGAAAAGCAGGCATTTTCGCAAGAGTTCTGCCAGAGCACAAGTTCAGGATAGTCAGGGCGTTCCAGAAGGGGGGAGAAGTAGTAGCAGTTACCGGGGATGGAGTCAACGACGCTCCAGCCTTAAAGGCAGCGGAGATAGGGATTGCGATGGGCTCCGGCACGGAAGTTGCTAAAGAGGCCAGTGAAATGGTTATCCTCGACGACAACTTCGCCACAATCGTTGCAGCAATAGAGGAGGGAAGAAATGTTTTCAGGAAAATCCAGAAAGTTCTGGCTTGGACTCTGCCGACAAATGGAGGTGAAGGAGCTGCGATACTTTCTGCATTCCTTGCAGGTATAGCCCTTCCAATTCTGCCGATACAGATTCTGTGGATAAACACGGTAACGGCAATTCTTCTTGGCACAACGCTTGTTTTCGAGCCAGCTGAGCGGGGGTTGCTGAAGATAAAGCCCACCATGGAAGAGCTACTGAGCAGGCAGATAATGCTGAGAATAGCGTGGATTTCTCTGCTTATGGTTCTCGGCATGTACTTGCTTTTCTTCACCGCCGATGAAATTGCTGCCAGAGCTGTGGCGATGAACACAATAGTGTTCTTTGAAATTTTCTACCTGCTCAGCGCAAGAAGCCTTGATGAGTCATTCTTTGCAACACTTAAAAGAAAAAATCCCGCAGTTTTTCCGGGTATTGTAGCAATGATTGCCCTCCAAATCCTCGTTACCCAAACACAGCAAACATGGCTGCAAACTGTTCCACTCTCCATGCCAACGTGGATGGAAATTCTCGCTGTTTCATCAATGGTACTAATTCTCAGCGAGTTAGCCAAGCTCAAAAAGCTTTAAATTCCCACCAGCGATGCGGAGGGCATGGCCTACGAGAAGATAAAACCCCCGGAAGAGGGGGAAAAGATAGGATACGAAGAAGGAAAGCTCATAGTGCCCGATAACCCGATTATTCCGTACATAGAGGGTGACGGGATAGGCAAGGATGTTGTGCCAGCAGCGCTGATGGTTCTCAACGCTACAGCAGAAAAGATAGGAAAGGAGATAGTGTGGTTCAGAATTTACGCTGGAGAAGATGCAAACAAGCTCTATGGCAATTACCTGCCAGATGATACACTCAACGCAATAAAGGAGTTCCGCATAGCTCTTAAAGGCCCGTTGACAACACCTGTTGGCGGAGGATTCAGGAGCCTCAACGTCACAATCAGGCAAATCCTTGATCTCTACGCCAATGTAAGGCCGGTTTACTATCTCAAAGGAGTTCCAAGCCCGGTTAAAAAGCCGGAGAATGTGAATCTGGTGATATTCAGGGAGAACACCGAAGACGTTTATGCTGGCATTGAATGGCGTATGGGTAGCAATGAAGCGTTAAAGCTGATAAGATTCCTCAGGGATGAGCTTGGCGTTAACATAAGGGAGGATTCGGGAATAGGAATAAAGCCAATAAGCGAGTTTGCAACGAAGAGGCTCGTAAGACTTGCAATTCGGTATGCGATCCAGAATGGAAGGAAAAGCGTTACACTCGTACACAAGGGCAACATAATGAAGTACACCGAAGGAGCGTTCAGAGACTGGGGATATGAGGTAGCAAAACAGGAATTTGCCGATTATACCATTACCGAAGACGAGCTCTGGAGTAAATATGACGGCAGGCAGCCGGAAGGAAAGATTGTCATCAAGGATCGCATCGCAGACAACATGTTCCAGCAGATCCAGACAAGAACGGCAGAATACGATGTACTGGCTTTACCAAATCTCAATGGGGACTATATGAGCGATGCCGCTGCTGCGATGGTTGGTGGTCTGGGTGTGGCTCCTGGAAGCAATATAGGTGATGGAATCGGTGTTTTTGAGCCCGTACATGGCTCAGCCCCGAAGTATTCGGGTCAGAACAAGGTGAATCCAACTGCCGAAATACTCTCTGGAGCATTGATGCTCGAATTCCTCGGATGGAAGGAGGGCAGTGAAATCATAAAGAAGGCCGTGGAGATGACAATACAGAGTGGAATTGTTACCTACGACATTCACCGCCACATTGGCGGAAACCTCGTTGGAACAAAGGAATTTGCAATGGCTGTAGTTGAAAACATCCAATCTCTTTAACTTTTTTGACACGCATCTTGATCAACATCTCGAGAACTAAAATGATAAATTAATATAGACCTTCCAATCCGCATCGCTTGGTGGTTGAATGAGGATAGCAGTTCTCGGTGGAACCGGGCATATAGGTATGGGTATCTCCCTGCGTCTCGCAATGGCAGGACACGATGTTGTTGTTGGCTCACGACTTGCGGAGAAGGCTCAGCAGAAGGCAGAAGAGTACACATGTATCCTCAAAGAAAGAGGTTTCAGCAGTAAAGTAAAGGGAAAAGATAACAGCGAGGCATCGAAAATTGCAGACCTTGCCATTCTTGCAATACCCTTCAGCCACGCATACGTTACAGCAGAATCCCTGAAAGAAGACCTTGCAGGAAAGATAGTTGTTTCACCGCTTGTTCCGATGGAGAAGAAAGGTAAGCTCTTCCTGTACTGCCCGCCTCCCGAGGGCTCCGCTGCAGAGAAGATTGCTTCAATACTCCAGAACAGCCGTGTTGTTTCGGCTTTCCAGACAGCTCCAGCAGAGAAATTCGCAAATCTTGATGCCCGCATCAAATGGGATATACCGGTCTGTGGAAGTGATGAAGAGGCAAAAAATACTGTTATAGACGTTATTAACAGCATTGACGGTTTGAGGGGTCTTGATGCCGGTCCACTTGCCGTTTCAAGGCTTGTTGAGAGCCTAACTCCACTTTTAATTAACCTGGCCATAAGGAATAAAACAAAGGACCTCAGTATAAGATTTGTTTGATAGATTATTATTCATTTTTTCATTACTTTTTCAACCCCAGAGCGGTTATACGAACGAGTTTTGTTTGAGAGGTCTGAATTCTAAATCACAGTTAGACACATGCCATCTCAAGTGGTTTAGATTATCACACCAATCACCCACATTAGCCCTGTTAACATTTTGGGCGTAATGGTGGAAGTTCTAACGAAAACTATATATATGTTTGATAACTTACCAGCTTATTGGAGGAGGTGAGTGTAAATGGGAGAATTGCCTATTGCGCCAATTGACAGGTTGATAAGGAATGCCGGTGCCGAGAGGGTTAGTGAAGATGCAAGAGAGGCAATGGCCGAAATTCTTGAGGACTGGGCATCTCAGATTGCCAGAAAAGCAATTGAAGTTGCAAGGCACGCTGGCAGGAAGACCGTTAAGGCAGAAGACATAAAACTTGCCCTCAGAACGTAATTTCTTTTTTTATTAGATTTTTGCGTTCTGTAATCGATGAGCTCGCTTCTCTAAAGGCATCAGTAGTTGAAAGAGTATAAATTAAAAAATATCAGAGCACTCAACTGAATTTCAGATTTCTCAGCAAGGTATCCAGTTCTCCTTCATTTCCTTTATCAATCACAGGTTCCTCCTTTGTTTCGGTAACTTCACAAGTAAACGTTCCAAATGAGCTTGCGATGACGGCCGTGAATCTATGCGCATTCTTCCCCTCAACGTTTTTCTGAAAGAAGAGTACAAAAAATTCCGGTTTGTAAGCTTCCATAAGTAGAGGCAACGCAGTATTGAAAACAGCTTTTTCAAACTCTTGTTCTCCGGCAATACCTACGATAGAGTGATCCCCATCCTTCACCAACACAAGCACTGAATGAAATATCTTTCCAGTAGTTTCTCGCAGAAAGTTTCTTGAAGAGAAGAGAATCTTAACCATATTTCGGGCTATATCTGGTGGAATAATAAAACTATATACCCTCTTTTCCTTCTTTGTCCTGCTGATACTTATTTCCTTAAACTTCAAGATACCAAATCTTTCCAGCTCTTTTAAAATCCTCCTGACAGTTTCTTCTTCAACGTCCAATCCGATTCCCCTGAGCTTTTTTACCATGTTGTATACGGTAATCTCTTCACCTTTTCCAGCAAACTCTATTATTTTGCATATTATATTATATTTATCGTGTTTCTTTTTCGGCACAAAAGTTCGTTGCTATAAATTCACAAAAAGCTTTCTGTTTTTGAGAATATTAAGATATATAGCTGTTGAAGTGACAGAAAGCGAGGTGAGCAAGATGGCTGAAGAACAGAAACAGAAGAAACAGAAGAAGCCAAGAAAGCCCAAGTAGTAGTCAAAGAGAATAAAAATTTTAAAATTTTTTATTAAATATTTAAATTTCTCTCTAAGAACTTCGATAAGGAGAGAGTGCAACGGTTTTAGGCTATTCAGATGAAAAGCTTGCAGAAAAACATCAGATTTGGATTATCTCTTCAATCTTCTGTTGAGACTGTCAAATTCAGTTCCACTGCCCTGCAATCTTCTCACGATCTCTCCCGCTTCGAATTCGGTTTCGGCTCTCGCAAGCTTTCTCACGCGTTTGAGATCGTTTCTATATCCACACACGCATGTCTTTGTTTTGGCGGATTCGCTTGCATACAGATGTCTTCCGCATTTTCTGCATCTGAAAACAACGAACATTTCTAAACCTCCATATCTGCCTTAACGACTTCTGCAACCTCCATTCCAGCTTTTATACTACCATTCATGCTCCTCTCAGGATAGCTTGGTTTAGAAGTCATCCCAGCGATGTAAAAGCCCTTGAGGGCTGTTCTGTATGGAGTTATCCTGCTCAAATATCCTTTCTCATAGACTGGGCCGCTGTACCTCGCTTTGAATATCCTGATCCAGTTGATGTCGTTCTCTCTGAGCCCGAATCTGCCAAGCTCCTTGAGATACAGCTTCTTCAATTCGTCATTTTCTGTGTTGAAAAGCCAGCCAGATGGTGAAGAGTAGCTCGCAAGGTAGATCAGATGCTCTCCATAGTCCTCAAAGGGCATGAAGTGTGTATGCTCAATTATTGCCCCAAAGATTGCATTGTCAACGTTGGTCCAGTATAAATCTTCGGTAACTGTCTCCTTCGATCCAACGAGTGCACAGACAGAACTCTGATACTTCACATCCTGCACGCCAGCGAATCTCCTTATTCTCCCGTCAAGTTCTGGGAGCGGAGCGGTATACACCACTGCATCGAATTTCTCTCCGTTCACAATCCATCCCGAACTTCTTTCAATTTTTGCAGCTTCATTCCTTATCTCGATACCTTCCTGCATTTTTTCTGTCAGCTGGTAAAAGCCATGCCTGATATAGCCAAGTTCCTCGCCACTGTACTTTCTGTTACTCCTTACAGATACCCTTGCAAGCAGCCACGCATAGCTGACTTCCTTATAGCTCTCGCCAAACTTTGCCTTCAGAAGGGGCATGAAAAAGTTATTTAGCAAGCTGTCGCCAAGCTCATTTCTTATACCCTCTACAACGCCTGTGTTATCTGCCTTTGTGTAATCACGCTTTCTGCTTTTAACCGTGAAAAGTGCAAGCTTCACTTTATCCATAAAGCTCATGTGAGGGTAGCGGAGAATTTCGAATGGGGTGTTAAGCGGGTAGATTTTCCCTCCCACAGCGTAACCTACTCTGACGACTTTCCAGACAAGCTTCGAGGACAGGCCGAGCTTTTTTATCATATAAAGCAGCGCTTCATCCTGCCTGAAGCAGTGGTGGTAGAATTTCTCTATGCAGTAGTGCGGACAGTATGAAGACACAAGCCCGCCAGCATAGCCTTTCTCGAAAACAGTTATCTTTGCATGCTTTTTCAGTGCTATTGCAGCACTCAGGCCTGTTAAACCAGCTCCAACAATTGCTATTTTCACACTCAGAGCTTGCAATGAGTCTATTAAAAAGTTTGGCCGATCAGGCGAACTCGCTACTTATCCCCGGTTCAATTTGCACAACAACATCGGCAATTTTGCCCCTTCTCACCCCCCCTCTCACAACCGTATATGAATTGAAGTACACAAGCCTGACGTCCTTCACATCCTCCTCACTCGTTCCGTAGGTCATGGCTATCTCCCTGACCTTCTCCTTTGCAATTTCCACAAGTTCCTCATCCTCGTAATTCCCTTCAAATTCCTCAATGTCTCCGTTGAAGACTGCTCTTCTGCGCTCCGTATCAAATCTTGCGTAAAGTGTCAGGCTTATTTTCGATACGGCAACGCCTATCGCATTGGCTGCTTCGCTGTGCTCAGGAACGATGCACTTTATTCCAGTCCTGTCTTCTATCATTTCTGCAAGGTATTTTGCAAGAAAACCTGTAGCTATTATCCTGTCTTTACCAATATTCCTCACACTCTCTGCAACGACTGAGAGGTAGTCATCCACGGCTTTCTCTGCCACGCCACTTGATTTGCATCTCGATCTCTTGTAATTCCCAATTTCAAAACCGATGCAGTTCAAAGCGTCTGTCAGTGTGAAGAATTCTCCTCCAAATGCCATAGGATTCCCGAGCCTCACAGGCCTCAGGAAGCTGTCGACGACAGAGTCTCCTCCAAATGCGATGGATACCGAATCCACGCATCTTATCAGCGTCTTTTTTCCGGCAATCTCTACCCTGTTCAGTATCTTTGGTTTTCCCTCTTCAAGAATGACAAAATCAGTCGTTGTTCCACCTATGTCCATTACGAGAGCATCCTTCACATCCGTCAGATAGTATGCTCCTACCGCAACCGCAGCCGGACTCGAATTGTAGAGAAGTGACGGATTCTGAATGGCAATTTCTGAAGGAATTATTCCTCCATCCCCTCTGTAAAAGAAGAAATCTTTTGAGAACCTTTTGATTAGCCCGGCAAGTTCAACGACAGTCTTTTTTATCTTTGCATTCACGACCGTCGTATTTATGCGGAGGGGAAAGTTCAGTTCTCCCACTGGATGGCTGAGAGCAATACAGTCCCAATCAAACCGCTCAAGAGCGATTTTGTAAACCTTCTTCTCAAGTTCAGGATTCCTGACAGAAAATTTTCCAATAATAGCGATGTTATCTGCTCTCGTATTCATGACTCTTCTTACTTCCTCTTCCTCCACGTCTTCCACAACATCGCCCCTGTGTGTCACACTTCCCTTCAAAGTCACACCCTCGTACCTCAATCCAGGGCCGGGAATCAACAACGTTAGAGTTGGAATTTCGTGATACCTGCTGAGAATCAGATTTAAAGGAAGGGATGTGCTGATGATGAGCTTTTCTCTCTCCAGACTGGCTTTTTGAGAGAGCTTTTCGAGAACTTCCCCTATTCCGGACTCATTGGGAAGCTTGATTGTTTTTATATCTTCCCCAACTATTGCCGCATCGGTGTTTGTGCCGCCCACGTCAATTCCAATAACCACATCCTGCATGGTACAAACTACTATATAAGAGCAATGGAAAGTAGAAAGAGCTTGAAAAAGCCAGGGGGTCGGTATGAAGAAAGAGCTTGAAATATTACTTGAATCTCTGGAAGGTTTTCACGAGCCGAACATTAAACTCGAGCAATACATAACTCCACCATCGCTTGCTGCAGAGATAGCTGTGAACGCAAAGCTCATAGATTCCCCAGTTCTTGTCTATGACCTGGGCTGCGGAACTGGAATTATTGCAGTTGCAATGGCCATGCTCGGAAGTAAAGCCGTGGGTTTCGATATCGACTTAAAGGCATTAAAAATTGCCAGAAAGAATGCAAAAAGGCTGGGGGTTTGCGTTGACTTCGTTGCATGCAGGATTCAAGATGTGAGCGTTAAGGTTAAAGCCACAACCATAATGAACCCCCCTTTTGGAGTACAGCGCAGAAAGGCTGATAAACCGTTTCTCGAGAAGGCTCTGGAAATCTCCAGTGTTGTCTATTCCATCCACTCTGCTGGTAGCGAGGCATTTGTCAGGAGGCTTTGCGACGAAAAAGGCTTTAAGGTCACCCATATCTGGAGGTACACAGTGCCCATCAAGAAAACATATCCGTTCCACGAAAAAGAATTTAAGCACATAGCGGTTGAGGTCTACAGGCTGAAAAGTCAGTGAGGAATCTGGATGAAGTTTGTGATACCCGGAGATAGAATTGGTCTGGTTGAGGAGTACGTTGCAGGAAATGGAGTTTATGAGCAGAGTGGGGAGATACTTGCAGCTGTGGCCGGAAGAGTAGTTGTGAGGGAGAAAACGGTGAGTGTAGAGCCCGTAAAAAAGCTGCCCTGTATAGAGAGAGATGATGTGATTCTGGGCAGAGTTGTTGATCTAAGAAACTCGATGGCTCTTGTTGAACTCGTAAGAAAAAAAGGCTTTGAACGCAGCCTGATGCATACCGGTGTTGCCGCCCTTCATGTATCCAACGTGCAGAAAGATTATCTCAAGGACATAGGGGATGCCATTGGCTATATGGACATAGTAAAGGCGAGAGTTATAGATGCAAAAAACCTCAAGCTCTCAACAAAGGAGGTTGAGATGGGCGTCCTGAAAGCAATATGCAGTTCGTGCAGGCATGAACTTGTCAGGGACGGAAAAGTTCTTAAGTGCCCAAACTGTGGAAACGTTGAAAGAAGGAAGATTTCACCAGATTACGGTAAGGGGAGATGGTGAAATGGATGTCAAAGTTGTTGAGATGGAAAAAAATTACGTTAGGTTGATAGTTAAGGGTGAAGATCACACGTTCCTGAATCTCCTCCAGCATTACCTTCTTGAGAACGAGGCGGTTGTGATTGCAAAGTACCACATTCCCCACCCGCTGGTGGGAGAACCAGAGCTCTTCGTAAAAACGAATGGTAAAAACCCAATTCAGGTCATAAAAGAGGTAAACAGAAGGATAGTTCAGGAGTGCAGTGCTCTGCTTTCACAGCTCTGATTCGATTTCATTTTTGAATTAATTTTGAATTAATATATTTTATAAACATTACAAGAATGAAATAATCAAGAGTCACTCAGAAAACTGCAAGCTTTCACCACAACAAAATTTATAAGTAATCTATTACAATCATAATTGTAATGGAAACAAAGGGACAGTTAAGCCTTGACATGCTCATAGGACTAACAGTATTCATGCTCAGCTTTATTTTTATTGCCCAGTACATTCCATCCATATTTGTCGTCGAAAGAAGCGATATAGCGCTGTATCCTCTTGCATACCGTACAGCAAGCGTTCTTGCTGAGGACACAGGCTACTGGACTAATGGAACTGCCAATGGGACAGACTGGGAAAATCACTACAGCGATGCTGATTTCAGAATAGGGCTTGCGATAGAGCCGGATGTGCTCAGCGTGGATAAAATAAACGCTTTGCAGAACTACTACAACACCGCCGGCTATGAAGCGGTAAGGACTGCTCTTGGCCTTTACGATCCGCAGGAGAGATATGACTACAACATATCTCTTCAGCTTTTCAAAAGCAACTCATCACATCCGGTTTATGCAAGAAATGACAGCCAGCCATTGCTTCTGATTGGCAAAGACATACCGAACTACAGAAATGTCGTAAGATACGAGCGGATAGTCAGTTATGGCAATGCCACAAAGGTTGCTACCATATCGAGCAAAGTTGATACTCCCAGCACAAGAACGTACACATTCAGTGTAGCTCCACCGCTCAGCGCTTTTGTAATCGTTGTAGAGGGGAGAAATGTCAATACAAGCAATTCCACTCCGTGGATGAAGGTCTGGCTTAATAACAATATCCAGATAATCGACGTCAGGGGTGATAATGAGACGATCGGCGTATTCGACATAACCGACAATGTGAATGCCGTTGGAGCTACCCAAGTTGATGTGAAGGTGCACAACGTCAGAGGATACGTAGTGGTGACAAATGCTGGTAACTACATTGGGGGGAGGATAGGTGCGAAGCTCGTTGTCTGCGTGTGGTAAAGGCCAGGCATTCACACTTGAAGGAGTGGTTGCGGCAATTTTAATGCTAATGGTAGCCTACTTCCTCTTCCAGTCAACTCTTCTGATCTCTCCACTTGCAGGCGAGAGCGTTGATGCTCAGATGAGGCAGTACGGAATTGATGTTCTCGAAGTTCTCAAAAATCCCAATTCACCTGCGGGAGATACCCTTGAGAACGCTTTAAAGAATCTGAATTCAACAAATCGGCCAGCTGAGCTTTTTAACTCCATAGACAGTGCCTTGCCTGATAACATTCAGTACAACCTCGAAGTCTGGTGGTACAACTCCACTCTCCACGTTTACAGACTGACAAACAGAACTCCCACCTCAGATACGGTTTCTGTTTCCACATATATCATGATTAAAAATGGTGAATTTGTAAGCGATTCTCCTTTCAGGATTAACGGAACCGGGGGAGTTGAGGGAAGTTTTGATTCAGATTATCCGGTCATTCTGGAGGTGAGAATGGTACTATGGCGTGTCTGAATGATGAAGGTCAAATAATCATAATCCTTGCACTGATTATCTCAATCCTTCTCGCCGGTTTATCTCTCGTGTACACCCAGAACCTGATTGCAGGATCCGAATCAGGAGCAAGCCAGCTGAGCTTTCCAAAAAACGAGATCAGAGATCTCAAAACTCTTGCCACTGAGAAACTTAAAGAGTATGCTACAAGCCGGGAAAACTTCCTGAATTATGCGGAACAGATGAACAAACAGGTTGAGGAACTCTACGCATCCCACGGTAGCTATGCCAACATCGAGGTTATCGATGTTAAAACAAGTACGGGTGGAACGATAACGTCCTACACTGTTAAAATCGTCTTCAGCAACACGGAGGTGGAGTATGAGGATACGCAAACAGTCGTCGTGTAAGGCCGTTTCAGTCCTTGTTGAATATCTTCTCATTTCCGGAATTCTCGCGGTATTCATGGCTTTCATAATGCTCCAGCTTAACAGCCTTCTCGTCGTGACACCAACAAGTACAGCAATGAAAAACCAGTTTGAGGACATAGGCAACCAGATAGCTACAAAGCTTGTTGACATGGCTTTAATAGCTCCGCAAGATGGTTACATCAAGACAAAAATATACATGCCATACAGAATAGGGCAATATGATTTCAAAGCTGCGTTTACAAATTTTGAAGGTAACAAAACGCTGATGTTAACATCGGAAAGACTTAAAAGGACAGAGTACATCCCGCTCAGCGGGATTGCCCTCGAAGTTATGCCTTCAGGCCAGACTTTCAGCGTAAAGCCTGATCATGAACTTATTTTCACGAGGAGCTTTCACGTGATGCCAACAGCTGTAGCGATAGCGTATCCAACGAATACAAGCGTTAATCAGCCAGTTACCTTTGACATGACCTACTCGAGCGGTGAGGGCAGTTTGAGCTTTAAATGGGATTTTGGAGATGGTAACTCAACTGACTGGCTGGCTTACGACGCAAACAACCCTTCAGCAGCTCTCGTCTACCACTCATACAGTAACACCGGGATCTACACCGCAACGCTGACAGTTAAGGATTCATACGGATATACTGACACCGACAGCATCCTGATAAACGTGACATCAACAACGCCCACAGCTCTCTTCGTTGATAAGTTTGTAAATCCGGCCGTAACTCAACCCGGAGAACCGGTAAAAATTACAATTTTCCTGAGGGG
>JARQZL010000127.1 GCA_029984855.1 Archaeoglobales archaeon
GAGTTCTTCTTTCGGAATGTGTTTAACAACTCTAGGCTTTCTAGGCATGCTGAATATTAATTTTGAAGATAAATAAGTTTTGATTGAATTGTGTTATGGGGTAGTGATTTTAGAGATTGACTGTAAAACCCGGAGAGACGAAAACGTACACACTTCACTCTTACTACCCCCCAGAATTAAGCTCAGGGAGTAAAGAAGTGACCGTCGTTGTTAAAACCTCAAGCGGAATAGCCAAACAGAAAAAGGAGGTAAATATTACCACTCTTAAGTATAATGTTAAGATAAAAGACATAAAACTCTCGTGGACTTATTGGGAGTATATGGGTAAGTACGATCTAAAGTCAGTGAATATTTATCTGGAAAATTACGGCCAAGAATTTACGTTGGATAAAGTGTTGATTGAACTCGACGGAAAATCATATTCTAGCTGGATTTATAAGAGTATTCCTGAAGGAGAAGTAGCAGTAGATGTGGACGCATACATTTACGACATACAGTATGGAACGTACGTCCTTCATTTAGTATTATTAGATGAATCCGGAAAAGTAATTGCAGAGAAAACTACACAAGTGACGACGGGGAAATAAATTAACTCGGATATTATAAACACTAATATGATTTGTTTTAGAGAATGTTGGCATCTAAATAAAAAACGCTTACCACTCAGATTTATCTTAATTGAGGATACATAATATCGCTTACGTTCGGCGAATGTGCCAAACCCAGTGCGTGTCCCAGTTCATGTTTTGCAACTCTCAGCATCGTTGCAAAGTCTACATATCCCTCTTTCCCCTCCTCCAAATACTGTAGGGCTATTACAGCTTTTAGGAATAGTTCTTTCTCATTTCCGTTCTCATAGTAGGTGACATACTTAACGCTTGTTAAACCAAACGGTTCCTCTCCAACCCCCGTAACAACATCTGGTGCCCAATATACAAGTATTTCAGCTTCTTTAGGGTCTGAAACTTCATCAAAAATCGGCTGATATGCTAAAGCTCCATTTCCCCCCTCTTCCCACCAGCGCATTGCCTTTCTAAAAGCATCAACGTAATTATCTCTGTAAATTTCAGGAGCAGTGTTTGCATCGATGTAAATCTTAAAGAGATTATCTTGCCAAGGATTCTCCTGATTTCTTACTTCGACAGGTTTTGAAGCTTCTACTAAAGATGCATCAGCCCCTTTCAGATCTTCTGGCTTCACATCAAACGTAAATTCTTCAACGAGGCTATATTCAAGATATTCAACAATACTCTTGTTAACCCTTTTCCATTTCGAGTAAACCTTAACATCATATTTGCCAAGCCCAATTAAACCTTCCTTACCTGAAGTCCAGTTTATCCAAAGTGGCAAAAGTACATAGCTTGCGTTTCCATAGTACTCTCCAAAAGTACATCTTTCTCCAAAACAACAGACAAACAAGAGTTTTTCTTTCTTTTTCAGCCTCTCATTCAGCTCAACCTTAGCGTAAACTCCAGAGGGCTTGGCTACAACCCCAACTTTAATTCCATCTTTAACCTCTTTCATTACAACTTGTTCAGTTGTGTTAGCATGAAGGGGCGTCTCGGTAGGCTGAGGTGTTATCAAACTCGGGACTGTTTCTGTGCCTGATGTTAGGAATTCTTGCTCTTCCATGAACTCAACGATCCCTATAATCGAAAAGAGAAGGATTACGGAAACTCCAGTAAGAACGATCACTACATCCTGCTTCTTCCTAAAGATATCCTTGCCCCTGTACATAATATAAGGCAGTAGCCACGGTAAAGTTAGGATTAAACTCATACCAAACATAATAAGTCGTAAATCATCTGTTTCACCTATTGCTACTATAGGAACAATGAAGCCCAGAAAAGCTACTCCTAATAGTATGAAGATGTCTCTAAGTCTCATTTAACCACACCTAGAACTTTTGTGAAATAAAAGTTTCGTAATTTACTTGTCTTTATTTTTGTGTTTTTTGTTCTTGTTCTTCTATTTTCACCCCACATACCCTTACCAGATAAAACAAGTCTATTCCTCAAGTCAGCTCAGTCTGATGTTTGTACCCAGAAGCGTTTTTCACAGTCCTTGCAAAGGTATTCTTTTGCTCCTCTTCTCCACTTTCCAAACTCTATCAGTTTTTGTTCCGTAGCTTTCAACATTTCTCGAGCCGCAACGAGGACATCTGAATTCGTTACTCATTCTTACACCTCAGCACCTGGTTTAGTCACTCCACTCCAAGCTTCTTAAAGATTTTACCAGCCAAGCTTGACTCCCATTTCCTTTCGGATTGCTCGCATTTCTCGATAAATCCTTTGGTTACCTCCAATGCTTTCTCGTATTCTTTAATTCTAGCCCATGTTTCAAATTTTCTTTCATCATCTTCCAGTTCTACAACCTTTCTTTTCAGGTTTTCTACAGCTTCTTGTAAGATACATATAAGTTCGTTTGGATTTAGAACAGCCACACCCAAACGTTCAGAGATGTTTGGATCCATTGCTCCAAGGTAACCATCTCTTGTGCCGATAATCCTCATAGTTCCGATTCTGTCTATGTATCCTAAGTGCAGCCATTTTTTTATTTTCTCCAAATCTGCTTCGACCATGTTTGAAAACAATTTCAATGAGATATATAATTTTTACTACCAAATTGGTATACCAATTTGTTAGCCAGAAAATTATAGTAATACCAAAATGGAGAGCCAAATTATGATCCAAGGTATAGGTAAATTCATCAACAGACCAACAAAAACTGGTGGAAGGACTTACGATAAATTCTTCATCTACATCCCAACCAACGTTGCTAAAGATTCAGCTTTTCCTTTCAAACCTGGAGAGGAAGTGGTAGTAAGAATAGATGGGGATAAGTTGGTTGTTGAAAGACTAAATAAAAACGAGAGTAAATCTTAGATCTTATATCTTATCTTAATATTCACTAATTGTAAAATTAAACGATACATGTTCTGTAATATTTTTAAAATCGATATAAGGTATAGTGAGTATTTTTTTAAAGAACTCGATGAGATTCGCAAAAAGATTGAATGTGAAACGAAGAAAGTAGGAGCAAGAATCATATCTCCTTTAGTCCCGCCAAAAACTAGAACAGAACGCAAACTGCTGAAGGAAGAAATTTATTTTATCTGTGCCATTTGTGGAAAAGAGTTTGGTCCTGTAGATTTCAAAAATTGGAAGAAGTTAATTTGTTTGGTGTTTAAAGGAGGAGCAATTACGTCGAGTATTTTGGCAGTTATTAGCCCTACTGTTGCTAAAATTCCTTTTATTGTAATAGGGAGTGCATCCGGTATTGGAGCACACTTACTTGGTGAACCACTGGTTGAGATTAATATTGGTGTAATGTCCAGAAAAGAACTAAAGAAAAAAGAGGAAGCAAAGAGGTTTCTTATTCAGTGTCCATCCTGTACAAGATGGGTATGTATAGATTGCTGGAATACAGAGGTTGGAGAATGTAAAGCTTGTTCACCTACAAAACCACTTATGTGGTAAAAATAGGATAATTTTGCTTTATGGAAAGTTGTAGAAGGGTATTGTGTCTGACTAATTATATAGTTTTAAAAAACTAAGTTAAGTCCAAAATTAATCAAAATATCCTTTAAAATTTCTGAAAATACTATTAGTTCAAGTCTTCTTACAGCCTCCTCGAACTTCTTTATAAACCTCTCCTCCAGCCCCTCTGGGATTTCTATGACTATTTGCTTCATAAGTATCCGTTGGGATTTAAGTTAATTTAAACATCTCCCAATCCGGGCTCAAAACGGCTGAACTCTGATTTGCAGCCAGCCTCTTCGCTATCTTGTAAATCCTCTTCTCAGCCCCTTTGTCC
>JARQZL010000128.1 GCA_029984855.1 Archaeoglobales archaeon
TTCATAAGTATCCGTTGGGATTTAAGTTAATTTAAACATCTCCCAATCCGGGCTCAAAACGGCTGAACTCTGATTTGCAGCCAGCCTCTTCGCTATCTTGTAAATCCTCTTCTCAGCCCCTTTGTCCGGTAAAACATCGTAAACAAAAGCCAGATTCATCCCATAACAGCAACAGCAAAAACACTTCAGGCATATAAAATTTTTATATGTGATTCATATGTTATAATGAGCATGTGATGGCATGACTACGCTTACCGATTTATTTCGTATTCTCGAATCTCTACAGTCATCTCAAATTCATAAATTTCTTGGATCCAGGACGCTTAGGCCTGTATTCTTATACCTGTGATCGTAAGATTGTTAAACCGTAACATTTGGCGGTAGAAGCATGAAATGCATCGAAGATGCCGAAACCCTTTTGCATGAAATCAAAAGCAATTCTGGTTATTTCGTCGTTCACCGGTAGAATTTCTATATTCAGCTCTTCTAGAGTTTTGAGAATTTCAAACAGCTTATTGGGCATCTCTCTTTTGACTACAACTGCAAGTTCCAGCACGACTGCCACAGACGTTTTAACGTCCTCGTTCTCAAACTTCTCAAAAAATCTGGACGCCCAGTCATGTAGCCAGTCCGCTGGATCGATGTACCCGTACAAAATATCGGCGTCCACTAAATACGCCATCCTCTCGCCTCGAAATATGCGAGAATCTCTGCTTTTTTGTGGAAATCTCTCTCCATAATAGCCAATCCCAGCTCAAAGACGAGTTTGGCGAGTTTTTCATCTATATGTTCAGGAACTTCCAGTGTTACTTGCTTCATAGTCTAATTTCTGCAACCGAAATTAAAAATCTTAACGCAATGCCATCATTATCCATGACATTGGAAACAAAAGCCAGATTCATCCCATAACAGCAAAAACACTTCAGGCATATAAAATTTTTATATGTGATTCATTATTTTATAATGAGCATGTGACAATATGGCTTTACTGCAGCTTGCTTTGTCGACTAATTCTTAATTAGCTTCTCCCTTCTCTTCAGATCAACATCCTTCAGCAGAGGACAGCCCTCAACGAGTTGTATATCCAAACCTTAGCTGCGATTTCTGCAAGCATGTAATCCCATTTCTTCGCTGAAACGAACTCTCCAAAGCACCTCTTAAAGACAGAGTAGGCAGTTTCAACCATCCACCTCAACCCGTACCCTTTCTCTTCCTTCCATCTTTCAAAGTCTCTTTGTTTCCTAGCCTCCTCACTGCGAGGATGCTTTAAGATATCTATAGCTCCTTTCCTCACCGGAATGGCAGGATCTATACTCCTTGATTGAAGGAATTCGAAGTTTTCGTAGCTGTCGTATGCTTTGTCAGCAAGAACTCTCTTTATTCTTGTTCTCTCTTCAGATTTTTCTACGAGATCCTTGAAGACCTTGTTATCATGTGTTTGTTCGTCCGTAACCTCGTAAGCTACGATCTGCTTTGTTTCAACGTCGACAGCAAAGTGGATCTTTATCCATCCTCTTCTCCTCCTGTACTTCTCCCTCATCCACTCTCCTCTGTTATGTACCTTTATCCCTGAAGAATCGACCGCTATAACGATTTCTTCCGAGCTAACGTCTGGAGGAGTGAAATCGAGCTTAGGAACTCTCTTGTGGATGGTTGAGTGGTCTGGAGCCGGTATTCCAAGGATTCTCGATAAGCTTCTGCAGAATCCTTCCAGAGTTCTGTAGTCGAGATGACAGTAATAGCGGATTGATGCTAAGAACTGCATGAAAGAATTAGGATACTCGTAAGGATGGCCTCTCTTTCTTTCGTTCATTGAATCGAGCTCTCTCTTCCAGTTCTCTATAAACTTTACACTGAATAAAATTTCTCCTCTCTTTACGAGTTTCTCGTTGTACTCTTTCCAGTCTATTTTTGGCATAGGTTGGTTAGAGGTTTTATCTGGGTTTAATTTTTATTGTGTATTATTCTGAGTGGGTTTTGTTCGACAAGGCAAAGCTGGAAACGTGCAAAGAGTTTTTTCATTCACAATAGACTATCCCAAGGTACGCATAAGCGTAAATGGAACTCCCAAACTTGGACAAACTATAACAATATTTGGCTCGACCAATATAGCTCCAACTGACAGCATATGTGACGATGAGACACCTAACAACATTACGATATTCATAGATTCACAACCATACTATGTGCTTAACGTGCCGTGGAATAGAACGTTTCAAGTCCAATTTAGAATTCCAGAAAACTGGAGCTATGGAATTCATATGATTAAGGCTGTAGCCTATACGAATAGCTATTTCTACGGTGATTCCTATGCGTGGATTGAGATCATAAATCCCGAATGGAAGAATATAGATGTTCTTAATACAACAGAGATCAGCGTTACGAGAGGAGAGATCATAAGGATCCATGGCAACACTACCAGAGACCTCGTCTGTGTTTATGCGGATAACGCGAGCGTGTTTTATGACGTTAACCAGTTGCCATCTAATGAGAACTTTAGCTGGCTCAAGTATCCATCCCTGATGATACGCTGTAGCGACAATGCCTTCGTCACGTACCTTGAGGTAAATCCAGAAGCTCCATTGGGCAATCACACGCTTTACTTCTTTGCAACAAATAATACAACGATAAACCAGCAGACAGACTTGCTTGCCAAGATAGGTGTTATTGTTCACGCGGTAGTAATATCAAACTTCACGGTTTATCCAGAGATAGTAAACATAACAAATCCACTGAACATTGAAGCTGATATAAGCGGTATAAATCTCAAGAAAGTTGACATTGGAATAATCGACATCAATGGTGTAATGTCTGACCATGTGGTTCTAGCAGTAGTTACAAATGAAAGCGGTGTATCTGGGCACTATTCAGTTAAACAATTCCCCGGCCCATGGACAACCCATGTGTTCTATGCTAATAGTGAGCCGGTGACTGTCTTAATTAACCAGAGTGAGCCTTGGTTCTACATTCCTGCATACTACCGCAACTCGACACTCGACTGGACCGAAGCCATGCTTGCATTGAACACGACAACGCTCAAAATAGAATTCATAGGCTTAAATGTCTCTGGATGGACAGCTGTTCAGCCGGGTGATGGAGAGGTGAAGCTGAGAATCTTTAAAGTCCCAACACCAGGCCAGCTAATTATTGAAAACAGCAGCATCATTGACCTTTCATCGCTTGAAATCGAGAGGAGAGTAGCTAAAGATGGCGTATATCTCGTTTACATCTATGCTGAAGATCACTTTGGAGGCAATGTGACTGAAATAGAGTACGTAGTTGTTGACAACTCGGCTATAACACTTCCACCTCTCCCAGGGCTCGCAAAACCACCAAAAGACTTGAATGGGGATGGGCTGATTGAGGACTTCAACGGAAACGGAAGGCTGGACTTTGACGATGTGGTCAAGCTGTACAAGAACATGAAGTGGATCAGAGAGAATTATCCTGTGAACTTGGTTGACTTAAGCAGGGATGGAAAGATAGACTTCAGCGATGTTGTAGAACTGTTCAAGAAATTGTAAATCATCATTAGTTTTTCCATTTTTAATTTCGACCTGTCCGAATAACTAACACCCCCTAACGACATTGAAGTAGAACATGAACATCGCAAAGCTTTCCAGTATCCAAGCTTTATCCACCTTCCAACAACTTTCTCCCTCTTCCCTGAAGTTGACAGTTATCTTCGCTCTCTGCTTGAAAGAGCTGAATACGGACTCACCAAACTCCTTTCTCCAAAAGTCTCATGCTTAAATCTGACGCCTAAACGCTGTAAAGCATCTCTATACTAAGGACCCTTATCAAGAACGATTTCTTCAACTTCACACATCCTCAGAACTTCTTTAAGGAAGGAGTAAGCTACCAGGGCATTTCTAGCAGGATATACCTTGAGATGAACGATCTTATTCCTTTCAACGTCTAATGCTGCAAAGAGATAGCATTTCTTTCCATTGTATTCGATGGTCTCATCTACAGCAATTCGAGCTATTACAAGCTTCTTAATCTTCTCTTTCTCAAATTCCAGAACATCCTTGAATCTCTCGATCCAGTAATGAACCGTTGATTTTCCGACGTTAAAGAGCAAAGCGATTCTTCTAACGCTTGAAGAGAGGAGGTACATGGCTATTGCAAGAAGCTTTGTTTCTAAGGGGATTTTGTTCCTCTCGAAGATATCGAATTCTTTCAGTAACTTTACAAGGTCGTTTTCTGATATATCTGCTGTTACCATAAAAGATGATGGATTGATGCTCAATTATTTATGTAGTTTTATGCTTATTCGGACACGTCTTGTAAATTCAACAAAGTTTTTTAAATGTTGAAGGAAAGTAATAATCATGAACCCTCTGATGTTCAGACTTGAGGAGGAAGGGAGAGAGCTCGTACCATTTCCAACGCCGGAAGGACTTGTATTCATGGATAGAGGGGAGAAGATTGGAGTTTTAAGAATTTCACAGCAAATCAGGCCTCCCTTTGTCAGGATCAAGGTGAGATTCGACTATCAAGGTAGTGGCATTTTGAAATATTTTGGTAAGACAATAATTGCTCCTCCTCCCCGCACAGGAGTCAGGGGGAAAAGGCATCCTTTAACTGCTGAGTTCATGGAGCTCATGCTTCCCCCTCCCCTGAACTTCTTCGCCTTCCCCCTGCTCGTTAAAAAATACGAGTTCATGAATCCGGAGAGATGGCTCCCCTTCTGAGGCTGGTGGTCACCAACGGAATATGAAACCACCCGCCCTGTGGATTTATCCTTCTTCATCTTCAATCTTTCTCAGCTCTTCTTATTCTCAGCCTCCTTAACAGTCTGAAGTTCGGTTATTACTGAAGGATCTTAGCTTTCAGCTTTTAGCTTAGTAAAACAAGTGTTGAAAACAAGCTTTAATTTTTAAACGTAAAAGAATACAAAACATGCCTGGAAAGCAGGAGGATGAGGGTACCACCCCCGTTATATTGAAAGTTCACACTCCGCTCTCGCATTTTTCAGCGTAACATCCGTGAGTATTTTTCTCAACCTCCTGAATCCATTTTTATCCATCTTCTCAGCAAACTCGTAGCCAGTTTTTCGCCTGAGGGTGAGGGCTACATCCTTTAATTTGGAGTTCTTATGAGGGTTCCTTTGAAGGTTAAAAAAGCATAAGAATACTGAAGAACCGGCTGTATTTGCTCAGTTGACAATAAGAGCAGAAGGATGAGGAAACAATACCAATTGATATGCTTGTCGACACCGGTAGAAAACTCGAAAAGCTCATGTATAGCCATTCCCGTTCATCCGACAGTTGCAACCTCTACCTCTTGTTTGTAGATCCTTTCAACCTCCTTAAAAAGCTCAAGAACCTTTTCTCCAACGGGCGTGAGCATGTACTTCGGCCTCCTCCTCCTCATGTCATAGACAATTTCAACGAGCTTGAGTTCGATGAGCCTGTTAATGCGGGCTGAAAAATTGGAGGGTGTAAGGCCAGACTCCCTTATGAGTTCGGAATACGTGTGATATCTCCTCATCAAGTCAAGTATCTCGATGTTTTTCTTGTCCAGATAATCGAACAGATGTTCTTTTTTTCGAGCCATGGTTCCTCCTATGTTATTAGGCCTTTATGAATTTTATGTTATTAGGCATGAATAGGATTATCCACACATTTTGTGAATATGTTCGATGGACGTGTCCAGTTAACACAGACACCACCTCAAGTTGTAATACAGCATGAACAGCTTAAAGAAGATATTCCTTCCCTCAGGATTCAAACTGCTAATAGCAAAGAATATCTCATCTTGCTTTAGCGAAGAAAACACTGATTCAACTAAACTCCTTTGCAAAGGTTTGATGCTCAAATTCTAAAGGCTTTTCAGAACATCGATAAGCAAAGCTTTATCTATAACGAATTTGGGCTTATTCTCAGTATTCAAGCACTTCTTACAAGACTTCGTAGTCAGATAGTTCCTTGTAGTATAAACCCTCATCAGAATTGGCTCGTTTTTCTCTGCTTTGTCGAATAAACGTAATTTGCTTTTACAACAGTTTCATCTTTGCTTAATTTCTTGGTTTTCTCCGCTGTAATTGGTAATTTCTCTTTTCTTTATCTTTCATACTGCTGTTTTCGAGACTGGATGAAGCTCAGACAGAATTCTTGCAGTCCTTCTTACCGATGTTTGAATGTAGGTTGCTATACCAAGTATTTTAATTTCCAGTATTTTGTTCCTCTCGAAGACCTTCAGCTCCTTTACAATTTCCTTTACTTTTACCATAATAATGCATGATTTTTAGTATTTATAGTTTTATGCTAATGTGGACATGTCCACTTTTAGAAATCCAAAAATTTAAAAGCTCTCTGAGAAGTGACGCTTTATGTTGTATGCCCATGATGCCTTGTCGAACAAAACCCACTCAGAATAATACACAATAAAAATTAAACCCAGATAAAACCTCTAACCAACCTATGCCAAAAATAGACTGGAAAGAGTACAACGAGAAACTCGTAAAGAGAGGAG
>JARQZL010000129.1 GCA_029984855.1 Archaeoglobales archaeon
TCCTGTAGTTTATGAGATCGTATAAGGCAAGTATTCCATCCCTGTTTAGGATTTCAGCCTGAATTCCTCCTCTCCTGAGTCCAGCAATAACTGTCTCAACCCTTCTCTTTAGCTCTGAAACGTCCTGAGCTGTAACGACTACGAAGTATCTCCTCTGGATTATCTCCCCAACGACCCGATTGAGCCACCTTATGTAATCGTCGAGAACGTTTCTGAGCATGGGATTTGCAGCTATATCCTCATCTCTATACCTCAAAACAAGGTGGTTCATGTACCTGGTGATGTCGAATTCACAAGCTATGCTTAGGATCTGAATTGGGAAGTCTAAAGAGTTGAGCAAGTCTTTGTAAGAATCAAGATAAGCTCTCTGCTCGGCAGGAAGGGCATAGAAGAAGTTCACTGGCTTCACTTCAATTACGGACGCTAAACCATCTGACATCTTGCATATCCAGTCATCAACGAAATTCAGCGATGGAACGTACTTCGTCGTATCGATCTCGTGAGCGTAAACAGTTTTTCTCTTAAACAGGAAGTATGCAGCGTACGCTGGAAATGCGTATCCCGTTTCTTCCGGCATCATTGCCTTCAGCAAGACTAAGAATGCGAATGTGAGGAGTGATGCGGCTATGGCGAGTTCGCCGTAATCTGCTAAGAGCAACCAGACAAAACCCGAAACCAGTCCTATTACGAGCAGTTCGAGGGATGTGAATCCGAATATTTTCAGCTCACCTTCCAAGACTGATGGAAAGTCTACCACTCTCAGTCCATCGTCCATGTATATACGTCCACATCGATGTATTTAAATCTTAGTGGAAGTATTTATTTAAATAAGTATAGGTGAGATTATGAAGAGGCTTGGTAATTCACTCGGTAATTCACTCTGCAAAGTACCGATAAGAAGACATAATAGCCCAAATCAGAAGAAGAAAAGTGATAGATCCGAGAAGGGTTTTGTCGAGATTATAGGCGAACTCTTACTGCTTGCAATCGTGGTGTTCGTGGCTTCACAGATAGCATTAGCACTGAAGCCACCGGAAGTTGAAAAGTATGCAGATGTGCTTATAAGGGATGCTAAGGAACCTCTCGTAACCAATCAGGCGTTCGATGTTATCATGCTTGCTGGAAGTGTTAGATATTCCGATTTAAAGGTTGTTTTGAGAAATGCTGATGGAGATTTAATAGACATTGCAACGTATAACGGCAATCAAATTGCCGGCAACATTATTCAAGCTACAATTAATTGATGCGGACAGTTACTTTTCCACGGGAGATGTGCTAAGATTTACCCATAACGGAGCCCTACAGCCCGGAAGGTACGGGATAACTATTGCCGATAGGGAATGTGCCATCGCAGACTCGTTTGTTGAGCTGAAATGAGCTATTAGATTATTTAGCAGAATTGCCAAGCTGAAAAACCTTATCTGTTCAGCCTATTAACCTCAAAAACTCCTCTGGTCTCAAAATCTTAAACTTGTGTTCCTTAATTTGAAACTCTTTGTTTTCATTTCTTAAATCAAGCAAATCTTTATCCAGAGTTATTAAGCAATCTGCTTTTGAGGCATAAACAACATCCAAATACTTGTTGTCCTCCTTATCTCGACATATGTTAAACTGCTCGTTTGGCTCAAGAAATTTGGCTTTCTTGTATATCTCGTAAAGCAAGGAGTAAAATAGCAAAGAATCTACACTTTCTTTAATCCTTGGATATTCTATTAAGACTGAATATTCTGCAAAAATATCATCTGATAAAATCAGCTCTATGTCTTCTTTATCTATCTGTTTGAATATTTCCTTGGACTTACCACCCAATAGGGCGTTAACAAAAACGTTTGAGTCAATTACTACTTTAATTTTTCTCTCACCCATTTTTTAGCCTCAATTGCCAGTCTTTCTTTATCTTCTTCTGACAGGTCTTCGAACTTCTTAGACATCTCGTCTAAAATATCAGATAACACCTTATGCTTTTTGATAATTGCAAATTCGCCTATTCTAATGATCATTAATTCATCTTCGGGTTTGAACACATCTTTCGCTTTTACAATCCGAACATCCATACTGCTAATTACCTGTCAACCTTATAAAATTTTGTGATTGTCCGATTAGCAATCAATCTACCATTAGAAGGGATATTCGCCCACATAAGTTAAAAATATTTGATTGAGTAAGTAATGCAGGATGTTCCCGAATCAAATGATCAAAACCTTTGTCGGAAAAACAGTTAGGGTTGAACTGAAGAGTGAAGAGAGCACCCTCATAGGCAAGCTTGAAGGTGTGGACGATTACATGAACCTGTATCTCAGCGACACCATCGAATACAAAAATGGTGAAAAGATGAGAAATCTTGGAAATGTTGTTCTAAGAGGAAATAATATCACTCTGATACAGCCCTACGAAGATTAAATACATGGCTTCCTAGCAAATTAATAGATAGTATCATGGATAAGGACAATTTCGATAATATGATGAAGATGAAGTCTATAACAAACATTGTAGATATGAAAGAGGAGAGAAATAGCTTCAGCGATGCGATAGAAATAGAAAAACTTCTGAAGAGAAATAATACCAACATTAAGAAGTATTTTGGAGCTTTAAAGGATAGCGAAGTTCTTGATGAGATTGAAAAGTGTTTAGAAGCAAGAAAATCTGTGAAATTTGGAGTATAAATTTTAAATACACTTGAGGAAAAGGGAAAGCCGATAGGAGAGATGGATAGGAGAGATGGATGTACTGATTGCCAGCATAGCCCTTGTCCATAACGAAAGAATAGTGACGAGGAATGTTAAGTACTTAAGCCGCGTTAAAGGTTTAAAGTTGAGAGCTGGTAGTAGAAGATGAAATTGCTTGACACTATAAAGAAGGCTGTATTTGGAGTAGTATTCCTATCCGCTTTATTATTACTCGCGTTCCTCTTACTCGCAGCGATAGGGTATTTTCTGTTCCCTGAGGAGCTCAACACGAGTAATCTGAATAATCCTCAGACCACACAAAGTGTGTCTTTGGTGGATTATCTACCCGGTGGAAAGGAGATAATGTTAGAAGAAGCTTACAGAATGTTTCCTGAGAGAGTCGTTTATCTTGCAGAAGTCGGGCTAACGATCAATAACGGTAGCAAACTGTACGTCAAAGATGGAAGGTTATACGTTGCTAAAATTACAGACAGTGATGCTTATTACTGGTTTATCGGTGGGGAAGGCTGGCACTACCATTTAGAATGCTTTAACGATAGTTCCCGATTGCTCCCATATGTTGTATCTGGGGAGAGTGTCACTGAAAAAAGATGGTGGACCAAGCTCATAGAGAAAGTGGGCGAAGACACTTACCGCGTTACCGTCGTGCACTTCGATGACTTATTCACGAAGAAGTATCTGATCGTAGACTTCAACGCGTCATTAAAGGATAGTGGATACAGGATTAAAAATAATATTGAATATCCTGATCCGGGATATTACCAAACGATTTACAAGCCTAATGGGAAATGGTCGGCAGCAAGCTATTCAGGACCACTAGAGCTCCTTGTGTACAGAGACCCAAACAGAGAAGACAACAGAATAATCGAGGAGGTCGCAAGACAGATTGAAAAATTTGCTAACGAAAACGGATTAAACAATACGCAAAAGGTAATTCTTACAGCTAAAATCGTCCAGAAGATGTTAGTTTACGAAAGTTCTGATAGGGTTTATATCTATGAAAGCGGAGAATTCAAGCCAACCAATGTAAAAGTCAAAGACAGCAGGATGAAGCAAGATCTATTGGAAGGAACTGTATGTAGAGGCTTTGCAGAGTGGACTTCTAGCATACTAAATGAAATGGGTATCCGAGCATGCCATTATTGGTTTGAACATAGCAGATTCAAAGACTTTGCTCATGGTGAAGTGGCAGTAGATGTGAATGATGTAGATACAAATTACATAAGAAATATTGCAAATAAGAACATCGCAGTTATTAACGCTACAGTAGGGAAATTCAACATGTCTTTCATTGTTATCGAGCCGCAAGAAGCAGATTGTGGTGATTTGGGTTTTGAAAGTTTAAATGAAGTCGTTGACCCTAAATATCCAAAGAAATACCTAATGTTCCACCTGCACGGATCAAGAGCTGTGCAGCTGTATTGGGACGAATTTAAAGGAATTTAAAAATTAAAAACAAAAATAAATAAAGCTCAAGATCTATTACCACCTGAAGAAACTTCTGACTCTACTGAAGAAGCTTCTAACTCGGCGTGAAACCGATCTAAAAGTCCTGCAGATTCTGCTCGACCATGAACTCCGCCTATAGCTCCTGCTAGACCTATAAGACCTTGAGCTGTAAGATCTGCGAGAACTATACGACCTTGAGTATGATCTGTACGAACTTCTATAGCCTCTAGAGCTATATCTTCTTGTGCTATACCTCCTGCTTGAGTAAGACCTTGTCGGTCTGGAACTGCTTCTTGAACTGAATATTCTTGAGAATGTTCTCCTTACCGAACTGACAGCGCGGGATACTGCACTTCTCACAGAACTTGCAAACCTTCTCGTAACAGAGCTTACTGCTCGGCTAACTCTCCTTGCAAACGATGAGGCTGCGCGTGAGAATGCAGTTCTTGCAGCTCTTAACCCCCTGCTTACTGCAACTGGTGTCCTTCTCAATTCCTCTCTTACGGCAATCGGTGTCCTCCTGATGCCCTCACTCACACCGCGATAGATTGCGTTTAGCACACGATTCCTTCTAAGCGCTGTGACACCTCTCTTCACGTACCTTCCTACTACGTTCATCGTTCTGACTGCCCTGTTACCCAAGTGGAGTCTCCTTGTTGCTGAGGCGAATGCGCTGCGTACCCATTTAATTGCATTGTAAACAGGTCTGGTTATTGGGTTACTTCTCAACGCTCTGGAAATGCGCGAGTTCACGTATTCTCCAGCGTTATGGACAACAGTACCCCATCCCCTCGGCCCGAACAGTCTGCGCACAGGATATGCAGTCAAACGATCGTACGTGCTCCAGACTCTCCTGTTAACACTTGCAGCACCCGGAATGCCCACCTTAGCTACCAGACCGGTTGCAATTGCTGCCCATCCTATAACACCAGTTACGACGGTTCCAACTATTACATCCAGAAGCTTGAATTCTTCAGGCTTTGATGGTTTAGGTAATGGGAGTTTTATAGTAAGTTTCACTTCTGTTGGCGTCGGTTTTGGCCTATCTGGGGGAGTAGGAACTGGCGTTATTGTTACTACACTACCTCCAGATCCTCCACCTGTACTGCCAGCTGTAGGCGAACTCTTTAAGTGAATTCTCTCAGTGACGTAAACGAATACTGTCACACTATCCTGTGCCGTTTGCATAGCAGTATCGTACGCCACAGCAGTGATTGTTTGAGGTACTGAGGTTTCGGTAACTGTCATGTCCTTGTAAAGCCTTAACCTCTCGAATCTCGTATCGCCGTCGACAAGCACGAACCTCAGGTGTATGTATCCAGCAGGAATGTTGACCTTAGCCGTGTACGTTCCTCCGCCCCATGCAGCCGAGCTCCAAAGCCTGATGTAGTTTATCCCGTCCTTAGAGCCGTATAAGTACAGCTTATTCCATCCACCGCTCTTGTAGTACCTGAACGTTAAGCTTCCGCCGGATTCCAGTTCTGGAAGGTTAAAGCGTATTTCGGGTCTCTCCCCCTTACCGATTGAGTTAGCCTCGTAGTAGGTTCCTCTATCACGCAACCAGTGCCTTGGATCGTTTATCGTGACGTGAACATCTCTACTGACAATACTTAGAACTGTCGCTTTTGCTGTATACGGCTTTGATTTGCTCACACCGACAAGTTTGCCATTCACGTAGAAAGCAACCGCAGAAATTCCCCTGTCATCTCTGGCATCCGCTCTTATCGTCAGTGTTCCTGGATTTAGTTTTGCACCATTCGGTGGATAAGTTATCTTAACAGTTGGCGGACTGTCAGGAGCAACAAAGTTTACTGTGATCTCGTCAATCCCAGTTTGCCCGGCAGTGTCGTATGCTACTGCCTTTATCCTGTGCACGCCAGCGGTAAATGTCCAGTACACGAGGTATGGCTTGGAATTATCAACAGCTACCTGCTTGCCGTCAACGAAGAACACAACCCTCGTAACGCCTCTATCATCCTGAGCATTCGCAGTAATCGTCCTCTTTCCAGCGATGTTAGAATCGACAGAAACCTTAACGCTCGGTGGCTTGTCGTCCTTCACAGTTATTGTGACGCTATCGCTTGTCTTACCAAAGGGATCCCAAGCTTCAGCAGTAATCGTATATGCCTGCCCGGCTTGAGATTGACTTCTGTGCTGATATAGAACGGGTTAGACGTGACTTTCCGTCTCAGCACTTCCTTGCCATCTACCTTTAAAACAACACCCTTAGCGTTCTCCCCAGTAACCACAGCCTTTATCGGAATTCTGTCTCCTTCCCAGAACTCCTCACCGTTCTTAGGAGATGTTACCTTTACAGAAACGTTTGTTAGCTGTGGATAGTATTTGTAGAGCTCTACAACCTTTGACGAAGTTTTACCAGTCACATCCTTGACGTAAACGATTACGTAAGCCTTATCTGCTAGAACTGACGCCGGAATTTCCACTGTATCATGGAATTCAGAGTATTTTTCCATCAAATACCCTTTTTTACCCTTCTCCTCGAAGTGCTTGAGCTCTTTAACCAGATCACTGACATCGTGAGGATCGATCAGCCCCTTTATTCTCCAGGGAGTTAACTTATTATGCGCATCTCCAAGCTGCACCTTGTACGTTGAGACAACGGAATCATCCTGCGAGCTTATCTCAATCCTGAGCTTGCCACGGGAAGCGGTAACGTTGAGATCGATGGATGGAAATCTCTCGTCGCTGTGCAAAATTATGGGCTTTGCGTAAACTGTGTAGAAAACTTCCTTGCCATCAACGAGCAGTGTCACTGGTATTATCCCATCTCCATTCCTGTCTTCAATTCTGAGCGTTATTGCCTCAGCCGGCTCCCAAACACCATTTCCATTAGCGTCACGTATTGATACAGGCTGAGAACCAACTATCAGCTTTATCCTGCTGAGCTCTATTGGTGTAATCGTTGGATTAACTATTCTGATACCATCACCGCTGACGGAGACGACTGCTGAATACTCGTTAATGCTGCCCGCTATCTCCTCGCTCACATGCTGGGTGAGCTGAACCATTGAAGCGGACATTACTACAGCTATCGCCGTAATCAGGAGTACTGATACGATCTCAGCAAATCCTCTCTTATCTCTAATCAATTTCACCACCTCTATTACATTACATCCAACCACAAAGTATTTAAGGTTTTATTTATTAGTATATATACTCATTAAAGGTAAGACATATATAGCTTGACATGGAAGTATTTACGGTGATGCTATGAAGTTAAGAGATAGGACAGGGATGGTCATAGCGTTTGGATTTGCTCTAATTCTTGTCATTCAGCCAGTTTTAGCCCAGAATGTGGAGGAAGCCGTTCAGCCAATAACTGAAAAGATAAAGACAATCTATACGGCAGTGAAAATTGTTGTTCTGGCTGCAGCACCACTGCTTTTTGCAGCCTCTGGCATAATGTGGAAGTTCAGCGGTGGAAATCCTGAGAAGGTTGTAAAGGCTAGACAGATGTTCGTAGCTGGCGTAATAGGGCTTGGAATCGTTCTTCTTTCGGAGGTTATTGCCAGAGTTCTCACAATCCTGCTTTCACCGTGAGGTGAGAGTATGAAGCCTGAAGAGCTTGCAGAAGTTGCGAGGAAGAAGCTTAAAGGAGTTGCTAAGGAGATTGCTAAAGTTGCTGTTAGCAAATACAGTGTAGAGTTCTTTGATCCTGCTATAAGGGTTAATGCTGCCAGCGAGCGGAATAAGGGCTATTTTATCTCACCAGCGCTTGCCAAGGATGAAAACGGGAATCTAGATCTATTTGCTGTCTATCTCGATGAATCGGGCAGGGAGGTAAAGAAGAAAAAGGTCTATGAAATGGCTATAGACGACCTAATAGCCATTTCTGAGATTCTTGAAGACCTCTTTAAGGCTGTTGAGGAGTACAAGAGGACCTTTGTTGATAGACGGAGACGGTTCCTCGAAAAGGCTGCTGAGAGCTACAAGACTCTGAAGAGGGTTTTGAAGGTTTTAGAGGGCGATAAAAATGAAGCTGAATAGAGAGGATGGAGAGTTAGAGGAGTTAGAGGATTCTCTTGAAGGATGTACGGATGAAGAGATAGAAGAAATTGTAAATGAGGACATTAAGAGAGCGATGAAAGAGGAATTCAGAAGAGGACTTGTTAGAACACCACTCTTCATTCTCAGGCAATATTTGCTCAGCCTTGTGCCAAATGTGGAGAAAATAAAGGTTAGAAGGACTGGAGAGCCGAGCAAGGCGATGATCTTATTTCTCAAAAATCTGAAATTGGGTGTTAACGACGTTAGAACGATATTATCAGAATCTGACGAGGATGTAGTTAGAAATCTCAGAACCGTTTGCAGGAGATTTCTTAGAGAGATTGCTTACTCCGTTGTTCAAGACGTTTATTACTCGGCCCTGCACGATCCAAGAGAATTCGAACAGACGTACAGCGAGAGCGCCATAGGCTTTATCTTAGACAAGATTGAAAGGTTGCTCAAAGCACTCGACCGTCCCATACCAATTCGCAGCTCTACTGATCTTGAAACTGAAAAATTATATGAGGAACTTGTGAAGATTGCTTTAGGTGAGAAGAAGAGAATTTTACCGCCTCCAGACATCCACTATTCGACGACAAATAGGATGTACGACAGGCTTGTTGGGATTGTGAGAAGACTCCTTCTGGATGCTGGTATTTCTAAGTATGAGCTACCGAAGTATATACGGACTGATGATCTATCCAAGACGATAACGATTGGTATTCCCGTTGGAGACGGCTACGATGTTGTAACTATTAAGTTCACCGAAAGAAGGTGGTACGTTCCACCTTCTAAGGCTGAGCAACACATTCGTTCAGCTTTAAAGGCTCAGAGAGAAGCTTTGTACTCCAGAGATTTTGCTATACGATCGGATGATGTTAGGGAGACCTGTATAGTTTTAGTGGGAAGTAGATACACGAGGAGTGTTGCAAAAGAGATGAAGAAGAAGTTTGAGAATCCGAGAAGGAGAGTTTACGTGTTCACGGATTATAAATGGCTGTACCGCTTGGTTAAAGTTCTCTATAAGTTCTTTTCAAGCAGGTTTGAAGGATTGAATAAGAGGTTGGAGGAGGTAAAGGTAAAGGCTTATGGTATTGTTAAGGACATATACGAGCTCTTTACGGCTTATGTTGACACTCTTAACAGATGGTTGAGTAGGGTGAGATTTATCCGGGGCGTCCTCGTCTACCCAGAGTAATCCTTTCCTCATAAACATAAGAGAAAATAATAAAATTATATTATGGATTCTTCTTAGATATGGGTAAGTAAATAGTTTTTGTATATTATATATTTTACCTGTTATTGATCTTGTTGTACAGTCTGATATGGTGGGGATAGAAGTTTTGTTGTTATGGTTTGTAGAACAAAAACTCTTAGAACTCGTTTTTCACATTCTGTAGTATTAAAACAGTAGTTTTAGCCAATTTAAGGACACTGGAATAATCATTCCTTAGAAAAAGGACTTTCTCAGTTTGACATTTTCGGTCAGCGCGTAGTTGAGAACGCTGACCACTTCCGAAACTTGCCGTGTCTGGGAGATATGGTTCATCTTAAGCGTAGCTCACTAGAAAGAATTATTTAAGAATTGGAATGAGTCGGTTGGGTTGTAAGATTCTACTATTACCAGATTGGTTTCCAGTTCTTTTTTATTCATCTATTTCTATAATCAGAGATTTTGCACTTATAGAAATTATTATTAGAATTTTTTAAATTTCTAGTATTTTTATTTCTACGGGATTTTCATTCTCTGAACATGATAAAATTGCATCGGCAGGCGTTGTAAACGATGTTGACCCCAAGCTTATATAATGCTTAAAGCAGTAGATGAGGTTGTATTAAGGTCATCACAAGAAAATTCTTGCAAAAGGTTTAATAAAGTTTGATTGAGTAGTTAATATTGTGATTACGGAAGTAATTGAAAAAATAGCTATTAAAGAGGGAGTTGAAAAGGAAAAACTCATGACTCTTAGCCTTATAGCCTATCTCAACGAAAAAAAAGAAGAAGTACATGGAGGAAAGGCTAGAAATCCTCAAAAGATACAGCGTTAATTCTGCGAAAGAACTCGAAGAGAAGATTAGAAGAGGAGAAATTAACGAACATCCCGCCTGGGAAGACCTGATAACGCTTGAAAACTTGGAAGAGATGATGAAGGAGATCTCAGATGATATTCGAAATCTACAGAAGGCTTTCTGAAAGATTGAATGAATATCCCACGGTAGAGAGAGTTAAATCTTTGATAGAGCCTTGAACAAACTATTTTTCTGTAAATTTGAATCATTAGGAGACTTCTGGAGAGTAAGACTTTGTAAAGTATTTAAATGGGTATAGCATATTGAATACTATGAGCATAGAGGCTGAGTTAGCCGATATAAAGAGGCTTTTAACCGAGATATCTCGAAAACTCGATGAATTAATTGAGGAAAAAGAAATTACAGCCATGATGAAGTTGTCAGAAGTTAGTTTGAAGGATTTTCTCGAAGATGAGCCAGATATTTACTCAATAGAAGACGTGAAGGTAAGATATAGATGAAGGGAAAAATTGTTCTCATTCCGTTTCCGTTTACTGATCTCTCTGCATCAAAGCTCAGACCCGCACTGGTTCTGCACGAAGGAGATAGAGATGTAGTGGTAGCATTTATTTCGTCTAAGATTTCACCTCAACCGACAGAATCGGATGTGATAATAACTAAAAACCACCCAGAATTTCCGTTGACAGGATTAAAAGTCGATTCTGTAATAAAACTTGATAAAATAGCTACACTTTCAAAAAACCTAATCATTGGTGAAATTGGAGAGGTTGGAAAGACCATTAGAGAAGAAGTTAATAAGAAATTGTACAAAATCCTTCGAATTTAAGTGCGCTTTATATTATCATTACACCCTAGCGATTTTAAAAGTGCTCTGTCCCATAATCAACAAACTCATCAAAATCCTCGTAAAACGGGCGGTGGATAATTCCAGACTTGTAGTAAACTGGATGCATTGGAACCTGTGCTTCAACGAGTGCCGGAGCTGCCCACCTCTTGTACTTGTACGTTAGAGCTGCTCTCCTAGCAATATCACCGTAGAGCAATTCGTCAAAGAAGTCTCCAGCAAGAGTACCTACATGCACCTTCAGAGCTGCCTGTCTCGCATGCTCTCTGGCAATCAACCTCGACAACCCCTTAAGCTCTTTTGCTGTGCTTGCATCTATTTGAGCTGTAACGTATCCGCCAGCTTTAATGAACTCGCCAAGCTTTCTTGCTGCCTCTTCATCCGAAATGTCTGGAAGAGCTATTGATGAGACGGCAATACTTCCAGCAAGAGATTCTACGGATCTATCCCTATTGTAAACGAGCCTTTCAGCTAAATCTCTCCTGAATATATCATCCTCAACAGCCCTCTCAACAATCTCTGGTGAAACGTTTGCAGCCTCAGCCAGTGCTTTAACAACCCTATCATAAGCCCCGTAATCTGCTCCCAGCTCTTTAGCCTGCTTTAAGCTTGTAAGCTCCCTCATCAATATCTTATCAAGTTCATCGGCATTGGCTCCAGAAATCAGTCCGTTGAAGGTGTTGGCAATCCACCATCCAGTACTGCTTGCCGTCGGAGTGTTCTCCAAAGCACCTGCAATCCTTCTTATAACAAGCTCATCCCCCCTTAAAGCATAGATTAGGTCTCTCTCGCTAACACCATGAGCAGCTAAGAATGCTTTAGCAACCCGGCTTTTCAGAATGCTGGCAGCAAGCTCTTTATGCTTTGCAAAGAACTCACCTAAAGTTTTCTCATCCTTTGATGCGAGAAGCATGGCTGAAAGCCCGACAACACCCATGTCCTGCTTGCTCACAGCATAGCCTATGTTCGTCTTGATAGCTCTCTCCAACGCATCCTTGACCGATAGCTCTCTGTTAAAAATGGCTGATAAAGCAGTTCTAAGAGTTCCAATTTCCTCACCTCTGGCTTTGCCGGCAAAGCTTGCTATCGTTTGCGATAACCTCTCAAAAGCTTCTGGAGCATGAGCTGGCGTTGCCAAACCTGCTTCTTCAGCCGCAATAGCAATTGTGCCGATATCTGCACCGCTAACGTTGGCTTTTGCAAGGGCTTCTGCTTTTGATATTCTGGAAAGGATACTCTGCCTCAATGATCCGGTTCTCGCTCTTGTATCTCTCAGCATATCCCCCATCCTGCTTTTGATAACGTCGAATCTGTGAGCAACGCCCGCAGCGAGCTTTGAGGGGAAGAGAACTGTAAGAGGTGCAGCCTTTCCAAATGCAGCGTAATGTCTTAAGAATCTCCTCTGAAGTGCTCCGGTTGCCGCCCACGAAATCGGTCTGGCAGCACCTGACAGTGGAGAGATTACGCCAGCGAACATGCTCATGAAGCTTGAAGCGAGCCATGGGTATGTTAGGACTGCTCCGAATGATGCGAGTATGAATACCAAGCCCAAGAA
>JARQZL010000013.1 GCA_029984855.1 Archaeoglobales archaeon
TCACCACTTTCAATTGCTACGTCTGTACCGCTCCCGATTGCAATTCCTACGTCTGCTTGAGCCAGAGCAGGGGCATCGTTTATGCCATCTCCAACGAAGGCGACGACTTCTCCCATTTCCTGCAACCTTTTGACCTCCATAACCTTATCGTGTGGCAGTACTTCAGCCAGCACCTCGTCTATACCCAGTTCTCTCGCAATAACTTCTGCAGTCCTCCTGTTGTCTCCGGTAATCATGGCAACTTTCTTTCCCATCCTGTGGAGTTCATCGATTGCTTCTTTCGCTGAGTCTTTTGTGGTGTCAGCCACGCCTATAATCCCAATTATTTCGCCATCAACGGCAACCAGCACTGCTGTCTTAGCCTTACTTTCTAATTGCTCCAGAGATTCCTCGGCTATACCGACTTCCAGCCCGTTTTCGACCATAAACTTTCTGTTTCCTACCAGGATCTTTTTTCCGTCAAACGATGCTATAACGCCCTTCCCCGCAAAAACTTCGAATTTTTCCGCATCGTTTACTTCAATGCCTTCCTCCTCAGCTCTTCTGACGATAGCCTCGCCTATCGGATGTTCAGACCTTTTCTCTGCTATTGCGGCAAACTTCAAAACGTCACCGTTGAATGAAATGATGTCCGTTACCTCCGGCTTACCTTTCGTCAGTGTTCCGGTTTTATCGAAAACGACTGTAGTAACTTTCCTCGCAACTTCTAAGGCATCTCCGTTCTTAATCAGAATGCCCAGCTCAGCACCCTTCCCCATTCCAACAGTCAAAGCTGTTGGAGTTGCCAGTCCAAAGGCACATGGACAGGCTACAACGAGCACAGCCACAAGACTCGTGAAGGCGAAGAAAGGCATACCTGAAAGATACCAGAAAAGGAAGGATGCAACTGCCACGGTTAGCACAGCCGGAATGAAGTAGGCAACTATTCTATCAGCAAGTTTCTGTATTGGGGGCTTCGTGCTTTGAGCCTCCTCAACGAGTCTTATTATCTGGGCTAAGAAGGTGTCCTTGCCGATTCTCGTTGCTTCAATCTTAAGAATACCGTTTTTGCTTATGGTGCCTCCTGTAACCTCGTCTCCTGCTTGCTTTAGGCTTGGGACGGGTTCTCCACTAATCATCGACTCGTCAACGTAGCTCTCACCTTCGACAACAACTCCATCAACGGGTATCTTCTCCCCGGGTTTTACAATAACTGTGTCTCCAACTTCAACATCTTCCACGGAAACTTCTATTTCCTCACCATTCCTGACAACGACAGCCTTCTTTGCCTGCAAGCCCATCAACTTTTCAATAGCCTCAGAAGTTTTACTTCTGGCCATATTTTCGAGTGTTCTTCCCAGAAGTAAAAACGCAAGCAGAAGAACTGCAGTCTCATAAAAAAGGTAGTTGGATGGGAGAAAGCCCAATGTGCTCGCAACGCTTGCAGCATACGCAGAACCAACACCCATGGAGTACATAACATCCATGTTGAGGGTTTTGTGCTTCAGAGCTTTTAGGGCCGAAGAAAACACACCACTGCCTGAGTAGTACATTACAGGTGTTGCTGTAATTAGCTCAATCCAGGGCAGATATGGATGTTCAGCGAGGTGAGGGAGTATAAGGAGAATCGCCCCTACAAATGCAGCAACTGCCACCTTTTTCATCGTGGCAATCTTGTCTTTGACTTTAACTTTGGCTTCTTCTCCGGCTTCACTGACGACCTTATATCCAACAACTTCTATAGCTTCGATTATCCTCTTCAAACTCACCTTTGAGGGGTCGAACTTAACAATAGCGTATTCTCCAGCAAGATTTACATTAACGTCTTCAGCCCCGGCTTCTCTCACAACCATTTCAATTGTTTTGGCACACATGGCGCAGGTCATTCCAGATATTCTGAGCTTTTTCTCGAGCAATCCGGACGTCATGTTTTTCACCTTGCAGTTTCGGTGCTGTTCGTTTAATTCAACTTCCTCAGGTGAACTCTAATTTACAGCTACCACTCAAGTTTCGCAGCATTGAAAACCGGGCCCTCAACACAGACTCTGAATCCTTCCGGAAGTACACATGACCCGCATACGCCCATTCCACATCTCATGAGCCTTTCAAGCGAGAACTCTGCCTTATCCAGTAGCCTTCTTTCCTTAAGCAGTCTGTGAAAAGCCCTGAGCATCGGCTCTGGCCCGCATGCGTATATCCTTTCGTACTTTCTAAGAGGTTTTAGTTCGGCAAGCTCGACAACGCTCCCGTAAAAGCCTTTACTTCCGTCATCTGTCGCAACTTCATAGCTTTTCAGCCTTTCAAGGCATACGAGTTCATCAGCAGTTCTTGCCCCATAAAGAACGTGAACGTTGGCTCCTTCAGCGATCAGATAGTCGTGAAGATAGAGTAATGGGGCAATTCCAATGCCTCCAGCCACAAGTAGGGCTTTCGTATCCGTCGGTGTAAAGGGATTGCCAGAAGGTCCTTTAATCCCAACGATTGCCCCCGGATTTACGTTAACAAGAGCTTTTGTTGTTTCACCCACTGCCTTTACGGTTATGGATCGAGGAGAAGATAAGCTCAGCGGTATCTCCTCATAGCCGAAGAGGTTCAGCATGACGAACTGCCCGGGATACGATGGCAAAATGCTGTCGAATATAAGCGTTGCAGTATCTTTGTTATGTCTTACAACCTTTTCGACCTTTACGCAGTACATGGTTCCCACCTCCATTCTCACTCATGAGCCTTGCCTACAAGCTCTGCAAGGCTTTCTCCAGTCTGGCGTGTGTATGCTCTGAGACTCTCCATCAGGCTGTAAAGCATTCGGTAGCTGTAGAACAATGCCGAGCCTATCTGAACCGCCGTTGCCCCAGCGAGGATGAACTCAACTACATCTTTCCATGTTGTGATGCCTCCAACACCGATTACCGGAATTTCAAGCTCTTTATACAGATCCCAGACGCATTTCAATGCAATTGGCTTTATCGCCTCCCCGCTCACCCCACCACTTATGTTGCTGAGCTTTGGCTTTCTGCTGGTTATATCGATACTCATCCCTCTCACCGTGTTTACCGCAACAACAGCATCCACCCCACCCTCCTCTGCTGCCTTTCCTATCTCCACGATATCGAGTACATTTGGAGAAAGCTTTGCAAAGACCGGTTTTTCCGTTGAACGCTTGACTTCTGCAACGATCTCTCTGACGAGTTCAGGATTACTGCCTACGGCCATGCCGGCGTTTTCAGCGTGGGGGCAGCTAAGGTTAAGCTCGAAAGCATCGGCCATGGGGAAAAAGGATGTGAGGGATGCGAACTCCTCCGGTGTTGAAGCAAATACGCTTACAATGAGTGGACATCTTCCTTCAGTCTTGAAACTATTGAGTTTTTCTGCAAAAGCTCTGGCTCCGGGAGAAGAGAGTCCTACAGCGTTAATCAAACCGTGAGCATAGTTAATCACAACGGGGTTCTTATAGCCCTCCCTCGCCTCTAAACCAACGGATTTGGCAACAACAGCTCCAGCATGTTTTGATATTCTTATTAAAGATGAAGCGTGACTCCCCAGAATGCCGCTTGCAAGCATCATTGGATTTTTCATTTTTAAGCTACAAAGCTCCACCTCGAGCATAGATTCAGCTTAATTTAAGGAATATAAAAAACCTTCATTTACAGAACAAGTTATCTCAAAACCGGTCCAACGTCCTCAAATCCCTGTCTCTGCCCTGTTCCCGCAAGCTTCTGCAGTTTTTTCTGGTTAAATAGCAGATCTATCGCATTTCTCACATGCTCTCTCACTCTGTTCTCAGTCACCATCAGCAACTCTTTCTCATCCTTCGCCTCATCCTCATGGACGAAGACTTCGATGATGTGTGTATTTGTCATGAGCTGAGCCATGATGAGGCCAAGAGATGCTTCGTGAGCACACTGCTTGTCTATTGGTTTGCTGCCCGGCATTCCCATGGCGATGACGATGTCGCATCCCCTTTCCTCTATAAGCTTTTTTGCAGCAACCGGCAGGTCTTTGACGCCCGGTACCGTATAGCGTTCGTAAGGTAGAGAACACGTCTTCCTGAGCTCATCTATGGCTATTTTCCCCATGTTCACCCTTGCAAATGTTGTATCAACAATTCCGACCTTCATAATTACAGTTCCTTTAAAATCTCAATGGCTGCATGCAGCGCCGGTCTGCAGGCGTTGTAGCGCATCAGCACATCCTGCACGGCTGCAAGCGTTGCAATCATTTGCCTTTTACCAATATTTCCCATGTTTCCTATTCTGAATATCCTGCCTTTAAGGTGTTCCTGTCCACCTGAAATTGTTATCCCGTACTCTCCCAGCAGTGTACCACGTAAATCTCTGTCTGTAACGCCTTCGGGCATTCTTATTGCCGTAACGGTGTTCGAGTAGTCACTGAGTTCATCTGGCTCAGGGAATATCCGCAGGCCAGCTTCACCAGCCCACTCTCTCACAGCTTTGCTGAGCAGTCTGTGCCTCTTTATCCTGTTCTCCAGCCCTTCCTCCTCAATGATCCTGAGGGCTTCTTCAAGAGCAAAGAAGAGTGGAACTGCCGGTGTGTATGGAGTCTGCATGTCCGCTAATTTCTTCCTGTAGGCTGCAAGGTCAAGATAGAACGGACAGCTCTCTGAGTAGTAGTTCCAGGCGTTATCGTTAACAGCTACGGCTGCAAGACCTGGAGGAATACCAATGCACTTCTGGCTGCCAACTATCGCAACGTCAATACCCCACTTGTCCATCTTAACCTCGTCACCACCGACACTTGTAATACCGTCCATTATCACAAGTGCATCATACTTCTTTGCAAGCTTTGCAAGCTCTTTCGCCGGATTCAGCATTGCTGTAGAGGTTTCGTTGTGGACAAAAGCGAGAGCTTCACTTCCCTCAGCAAGGCTGTTTTCTACAACCTCGAGGTCTACAGGCTTCCCCCATTCAAATCTGACCACATCAACCTCAGTGTAGCGTGATGCTATCCTGCCAAGTCTATCTCCGAACTTCCCATTGTCAATACACGTTATTCGGCGAAGTTTTGAGAAAGAGGCAATTGCTGCCTCCAGACCAGCTGTACCAGAGCCTGAGATTATGTACACATCATTTTTAGTTCCAAAGAGTTCCTTAAGTCCTTCAACGCAGTACTCCATTATCTCGCTGAACTCCTTCCCCCTGTGGCCTATCATCTGCCTGCTCATCGCCCTTATTATGCGCTCATGCAGATGCACTGGTCCGGGTATCATCAAAAGCCCATCAAACTTCATTTTCATCTCATCGCCTCCTTTGCTTTAAGCCTCGCCTCATACTCCTCCACTCTCTTTTTGGCAAGTTCTGCAACACGTCTGATTATCTTCGTTGAACTGCAAAATTCACACTCCTCTTTTGCTTTTATTCTCACAATCTTTGTGTTCAGTCCCCTTTTCCCCAGCTCCTCTTCAAGCCACTTCTCGTTGAAATGCTGGTCGTAGCCCAGAGCAATTATATCGGGTTTTAACTCCATAATTGGTTTGAACATGTCCTTCTCATCACCCAGAATAGCTCTATCAACGTACTTTATGCCTTCAATTGTCTTCCTGCGCTGCTCCTCCGGAATTATCGGCTTTGGCTTGTGTCTGACGTTCTTCTCTCTCGCCACTATCACTATCAGCTCATCACCGAGCTTTTTTGCTTCCTTGAGAAACCTTATATGCCCGGGGTGAATTATATCAAAAGTTCCTGTAGCGATGACTCTGACCATGAAGCTATGCAAAAACCTCAGTTTTTAAAAACTTTCCTCAACCACTTCAATTTCTGCAGGATTTCCTTCTCTATCATAGCATCTCCAGTCGTCTTTTCCGTAAGGATATGCAACAATTATGTGCACTTTCCCGTATCTTGCAAACATAGCAAGATCTTCAGACGATGGCATTGCATTTGGAGACGGATGGCTGTGGATTGTTCCAAAGATTCGCATTCCTAATGGCAGCATGTCCATCTGGATGATTGCGCTCACACCCCCCGATTGAAATGGAAGAAATATTAGCTCGTCTATCAGATCTCCCTTACCGCCAAGCACCGCAACAAACTCATCTGGATGCATGTCTCTTGCCGCAGCAAGAGCCATTTTCAGTACACCTTTTGAGATTTTGAGTGACATGGACAAACTCGTTTGCGGAGTTATTTAAATCTAAACGTTTATGCATCTGTAAGGTTCTACGGATTCTGTGATATGGCCAAGATTATGGTCTTCTCTATCTTACCACTCTGACAATTTCTAAATGACTTTCTTTTCTCTAAAATCAAACTCGAAAGTCATTCCTGTTAAGGATAGAAATAGAAACCTCTTTTTAGCAGGTTCAAAACAAGCTTTCTATACCTCTTCTTCTCCTTCTCAACGTTCTTTGAATAGAAGACAGTTAGAGGGTAGCTCAATAACCCTTTAAGCCTGCTAAATCTGAACTTCTCCCTCAGAAGTGATTTTATCTGTTTCCTTAATCTCTTCGTTTATTTTTGTCTACGACTAACAGGTTGATTTCCAAGAGTTATCTATCAATTTCTGAGCCTGATGAGTTTTGACTTGAGAATAAGTGCTTTCAAAAGAGCAATTACCAATCCCAACATAAATGTTATATATGACTATGATGATTATTATAACAAACTCCAAGAGGTGGAACCGTGCTGGGCAGCAAAGTGGTAACATATTCAATGCCGGAACAGAAACCAAATTGCTGTGGGCTGCTAAAAGTCCTGTCGAGAAGTGGTGTGCTCCCGATCCTGTCTGCTTTGGATGATGCCCCTCTCCGGTTTTCACAGCTGATGTTCAAAGCATCGCTGAACCCCGGCATACTATACAGGCATCTGAAGTCACTAATCGAACTGGGAATTGTCGAGAAGGACGGAGATTACTACGAGATCACGGAGAAGGGAAGACTCGTGTTTGGTATAGTGAACGAGTTGTTGTCAATCCACATAAATCAAGCTCGGGGGGGGAGATTAACACCTCTGGAATTTTTTTATTAATCTTTCAAAATTGAAATTTCAACTTTTTACAAAAAATTTAATACTCAAAACACCTATTTTCATGTGGGGGTATTGATGCCTACGGTGTTGGTTGTGGATGATACAGCTTTTATGAGGTCAGTGATAAGAGAAATACTATCTTCTGAGGGATTCGAAGTAGCCGAGGCTGAGAACGGGAAGACTGCCTTGGAGATCTACAAGAATGTAAAGCCAGATGTCGTTACACTGGACATAGTTATGCCGGAAATGGACGGAATTGAAGTTCTGAAAAAGCTGAAAGAAATTGACCCAGACGTCAGGGTGATAATGTGCACGGCTCTTGGAGAAGAACAGATTTTAAAGAAAGCCATAAAAATGGGTGCAAAAGGCTATGTGATCAAGCCGTTTCATCCAGATAAGGTTGTAGAAGAGGTAAAAAAGGTTCTGGGGGGAATATGATTAGAGTTCTGGTAGTGGATGATTCTGCATTTATGCGAATTGCAATTTCCGACATGTTGAATAAGGCTGAAGATATAGAAGTAATTGGCACTGCAAAAGATGGAATTGAGGCAATCAAGAAGGTAAAGGAACTCAGGCCAGATGTGGTAATTCTCGACATTCAAATGCCAAGAATGGATGGTTTGACGGCTCTTGAAGTTATAATGAAAGAGTGTCCGACACCTGTTATAATGTTCAGCGCTCTTACAAAGGAAGGGGCGAGAGAGACGCTTGAAGCGTTAAAACTTGGTGCAGTGGACTTCGTTGCAAAACCGTGGAAGTCAATTTCATATGATCTTTCGGCGGTAGAGTCCGAACTGCTATCCAAAATAAGGGCGGCGAAGTACTCCAATCCTCAGATAATTCGCCTGCAAAATCTCAAGAGATTTAGACAGGGTGTTGTAAAAGGTAACTGGAACGTCGCAAAGAAGGATTTATGTGTGCTCATCGGCGCTTCAACTGGTGGCCCTTCAGCAATAGAGCAGGTTATTACAAGACTGCCTTCGGATTTCCCTGCCCCAATCTTCATAGTGCAGCACATGCCAAAAGGTAGCTTCACCGAGCAGTTTGCCAGTAGACTTGACGCACAATCAGAGATAACTGTAAAAGAGGCAGAAAACAATGAAAAAATAAAGAAAGGCGTTGCCTACGTGGCCCCCGGCGGATACCACATGAAAGTTAGATTTTCTTTAGGAATAAAAAGAATAAAAATAACAGATGAGCCGCCCGTGAATGCGGTTAAACCGTCAGTTGACGTTACTGCCTACTCCCTGCCTCAGGCATATGGAAAAAACATGGTCGGTGTAATTCTTACAGGAATGGGTGAAGATGGAGCAAGAGGGTTGAAGAAGATAAAAGATGCTGGTGGAAAAACGATAGCATGCAGCGCTGACACGTGCGTGGTATTCGGAATGCCAAAGGCAGCGATAGAAATGGGCGCGGTCGATTCTGTGAAACCGCTCTACGAGATTCCGGAAGAAATTGTGAAGTTTGTGGAGGTGATCCTAAACGAGCGACCTGATAACTGAGTTCATCCAGGAAGCAAAGGAGATTTCGGAATCCATTGGAAAGAACATGCTTAAAATAGAAGAAGATCCGAGCGCCGTTAATGAAGTTTTCAGACTCGTGCACACCTTAAAGGGTATGGCCGGATACATGGGCTACCAGAACCTGTCCAACCTCTGTCACGCTTTAGAAAACATCTTGGGAAAGGTCAGAGATGGGTCGTTGCAGGTTGGTGACGAGCTAACGGACACACTTCTGGCGGCAAGTGATGCAGTCGATGGGATCATTTCGAGGATAGAGGAAACCGGCCGTGATGATTACGATATCTCCAGTATCCTCGAGGATTTGGGTTTTGCTGAAATAAACCGCGATCCCGCCAGCGAGGATTACAATTTCAGAGTAGATGTAACTCTAACCGAGGACTGCATGATGAAAAGTGCAAGAGCAGCTTTAATTGTACAGGCGTTAAGCGAAGTTGGCAAAATAGTTAAAACGGATCCCGATGAGGAAAAAATAGATAATGGGGACTTTGATAGGGATTTTTCGATATATATAGACTCAAAAGCGACTAAACAGGAAATAGAAGAAATTTTAAGGAGAATAGGTGAAGTCGAGAGTTTCGACGTGGTCGTTCTGAAAGGAAATACAAAACCTGCTGGAGAAGCGAAGCTGGAGAGAGTTGACACGATAAGGGTCACCACAAAACAGGTGGACACGATAATGAATCTTGTTGGGGAACTCGTCATAGGCAAGAGCAGGCTTCTTCAACTTGCACAGCATTACAACATTCCGGAGATAAAAGAAGCTGTTGACGTTCTTGGTAAGTCTATAACGAGATTGCAGGATGAAGTTTTAGGTTTCAGGATGGTTAAACTTGAAAAAATATTCCACAAACTTCCACGTGTTGTACGGGATCTGAGTAGGAGATTTGGAAAAAAGGTCAAAGTGGAAATTCGAGGCGAGGACACAGAACTTGACAGGAGCGTTCTTGACGAAATAAGCGAGCCGCTGGTACACTTAATAAGAAATGCCGTCGATCATGGGGTAGAAAAGCCTGAGGAGAGAATAAGGAATGGTAAAAGCGATACAGGTAGAATATCAATAACGGCTTACAAGGAGAGGGGAAACGTCATTATTGAAATTGAAGATGATGGGAGAGGAGTCGATTTTGAAAAAATCAGAAGAAAGGCTGTGGAGAAGGGGTTAATCTCTCCATATGATGCCGAAAAAGCAACAAATGAACAGCTGCTAAATCTCCTGTTTGTACCGGGCTTCTCCACTGCAGAGAATGTGACGGACGTATCTGGCAGGGGGGTTGGGCTGGACGCCGTTAAAACAGTGGTAGAGAGGCTGGGTGGGAGGGTGAAAATACTGAGCGAAAAAGGGAAGGGGACAAAGGTGACGATCTCCCTGCCACCAACAGTTGCCATAATAAAGGCGCTGGTTGTAAGGGTGGGAGCAGAATTGTACGCAATTCCCCTATCAAACGTGCTAAAAGTTGTCTCTGTTAGAGAGAGTAATATAGAAACAATTCATAATCAAAAGGTACTGTACATCAGAAATGAGATAATTCCCATATTATGGCTAAGGGAAACGTTTGGAATGAACGGCAAAAATAAGGGTAAGACACTGGAGGAAGTGGCGGTTATAGTCGATAAAGAGGGTGAAAGTTTAGGCCTTGTTGTTGACTCTATTATTGACAGACAGGAGATAGTAATAAAACCCCCTGATGGTTATCTTTCCAAGATTAAAGGCATTGGCGGTTTCACAATTCTCGGTAACGGAAAGGTCGTTCCAGTTCTGGATGTCGCAACCCTTACGGGAGGTGCGGATGATGATGCTCGATAGCTTCGATCTTGACGCCCTGAAAGAGCTTGGAAACATCGGTGCGGGGCATGCGGCAACATCACTTTCAAAACTCCTTGGCAGGACGATTTCAATGTCTGTTCCGGAGATAAGGCTTGTAAAAATTTCCGAACTCGACGAGATTATAGATGCGGGAAGAATCGTCTCAGGAATCATTACTGCCTTCAAAGACCCTTTGAGTAAGGGCGAAGGTTATCTGTACGTGATGCTTCCCGGTGATACGCCGGGAAAACTCATTAGCGTTCTCTGTGGCTCTGCCACTTCCACCGAATATGAATTATCAGCTCTTCTTGAAATCGGAAATATAATTTCGTCATCGTTTTGTGCTGCTACAGCAGATTTTCTTGAAGTGGAAATGATTCCCACCCCTCCAAGTTTGGCTCAGGATTATGCACTTGCCGTAATTGATGCAGTTATATCCAGACTGGTGGAAAGCTACGATCAGGTGCTCCTTTTTGAGGTAGTTCTGAGGGATGAACAGGATTTTTTCGAAACATACATCGTCCTGATCCCCGATGCTGTGTTTTTTGAGAATGTTGTGAAAATGCTGAAAAGAAAAGTGTAGTCCGTATGACGGAGATACTCGTTGGGATAGGGGAGTACAGGATCGGGAAGAAGCCGACCATACTGAAGGCGATAGGGCTGGGTTCTTGTGTGGGGGTGGCTTTTTATGATCCCGTATTGAAGATTGGTGGATTGGCTCATGTTATGCTCCCGGGGAAATCGGACAACGGATGTGCAAGGTTTGCGGAAGATGCCGTAAACAGAATGCTCAGAGATATGGGAAAACTATGCGTGAAAAAAGATAGAATCGTGGCCAAGATGGCTGGAGGGGCGCAGGTTTTCAAGTTCATAACGATAGATGCTTTAAAAATTGGGGATAGAAACGTGAAGTCTATCGATGAACATCTCAGGAAGCTGGGAATCAGAGTTGTGGCAAGGGATGTTGGGGGAGATAAGGGGAGAACAATGTTGTTTGATACTTCTGATGGCTCTGTTGTTGTTAAGTACAGCAACGGTGATGTAGTATGGATGTAGTCAGTCCTGACTTTAAGTTCTTTATAAGCAAACTTTCGGATCTGATGGAGGTAAATTTAAATCAGTATAGAGAAAATTATCTAAAAAGAAGAATAGATTTAAGAATGCAGATGCTTGGAATTACAAGCTATGCTGAATACCTCAAGCTCCTGAAAGCGGACGCCGCAGAGCGCGTTAACCTGCTAAATACAATTACAATCAATGTTACGGAATTTATGCGTGACAGAACGCCCTTCCAGTACTTCATGAAACGCATACTTCCGGAAATAGCCGTAAGAAAGTCCGAGACCGGCAGCAATCTTCTTCGATTCTGGAGTGCGGGGTGTTCGTATGGTGAAGAACCGTATTCCATTGCTATATGTGTTAAGGAGGCGCTGGGCGATAAATGGATTGTTTCGATATACGGCACCGATATCGATGAGAATTGCCTGAAGCTGGCCAGGGAGGGAGTGTATTCCGCCAACCAGCTGAAAAATCTCAGCAGAAAACTGATCGACAGGTATTTTGAAAGCATAGGGGACGGTATGTATCGGGTCAGGAGTTCTATTAAATCCTGCGTTAAGTTCAAAAAGCATGATCTTACGACTGAAAAACCTGTATCAAAATACTTTGACGCTGTATTCTGCCGGAACGTAATGATTTACTTTACAGATGCTCAAAAAAGGAAAGTCCTCAACGATTTTTACGAATCCCTTCTTAAGGGTGGTTATCTTATCATCGGCAAGTCGGAAACCATGCCTCACGGTTTTGAAACCATGTTCGCACCAGTTGATTTGAGGGAGAGGGTGTACTTTAAAATTTGAAAATATTATATTCTTTTATATGTATTTGTGAATGCTTGCCCTTTTGAAACTACATATCAGAATTTAAACTTTTGAAGAAAAAATATTTATTTTTTAAAATCTTTTTATCAGTGGAGGTGTTACAATGGAGGGTGAAGAGGGGAGACGGAATTTTGAAGAGTGTCAGCGAATAATCGATGGAGTTGCGACGCCATTGATGGCAATAGACAGAGATTTCAACATACTAATGATGAATAGAGCGGGTGCGGCTCTTGTTGGAAAAACACCAGAACAGCTGAAGGGTATGAAGTGCTATGAGGTCTTTAAAACACCAGACTGCAGGACGGATAACTGCGCATGTCATCAGGCGATGGTTTATGGGGAAGTCATCTCAAGAGAAACTGTCGCAAAACCAATGGGTCGGGAAATACCAATAATGTACACGGCCACACCACTGAGAGATGAAAAAGGAGAGATCACAGGGGCTATAGAATTTGTTGTAGATTTAACAGAGTTGAAAAGGAAGGAGGAGGAAATAAGAAACTTACTCGAGTACTCCAAAAGAAACCTGATGAAAATGAATGAAGCTCTGAAAGAACTAACTTCCGGAGACTTGGATGTGAGACTGGAGAAGGAGAGAGATGATGAATTCGGTGAAACGATCGACATGCTCAACGACTTTATCCCGGAACTGAGGGGAATAGTACTTGACACGGTCTTGGCCATGCGGGAAACTCTCAACATGAGTAAGGAAAATATGGATGCTATCGCACAGATGAACGCCGGTATGCAACAGATATCGAGTGCATCACAGCAAATAGCGCTTGGGGCTGAAAATTTGTCCAAGCTCGCAACGAATTCTCAGATAGAGCTAAAGACTACCCACGAGTTATTTAACAGGCTGAACGCCACAATTCAAACATCATCAGCTATGGCTGTGGAAGTACACAAGTTTGCCGAAGAGTCGCAGCAGATGGGCAACGTTGCCCTTGAAAAGCTGGAAGACATGATTAAGGATGTCGATTCTGTTGGAACAATAGTCAATGAGTTGAATGAGGCAGTAAAGAACGTCGGAAAGGTAACTGGAAAGATAAAGTCTATCGCAGACCAGACCAACCTGCTCGCCCTCAATGCGGCAATAGAAGCTGCAAGGGCCGGTGAACACGGTAGAGGGTTTGCGGTTGTAGCAGATGAAGTCAGAAAACTTGCCGAAGAGAGCAGAAGGAGTACCGAGGAAATCGAGGAAATAGTGATGAGAGTGCAAGAAGAAACTAAGAAGGTTCTCGAAGCTGTAGAGAAGGCACAAACTGCATCAAATGAGGGGTCGAAGAACATAGACGTCGCTCTCAAGAAGGCGGAAGAGATTGCAAGGAGAGTCCAGGAAATCTCCAAAGCTATGGAAGAAATAGCAGAAGAGTCCAAGAAAGGCATGGATAAGCTCACTGTTCTTGCGAAAAACGTTGATGAGGTTGCTTCGACGGCAGAAGAGGCGGCATCGTCTTCAGAAGAGACATCCGCAGCGATTGAAGAGCAGACTGCAGCTGTACAGCAGATTGCGATGGGATCAGAAAGACTCAAGGAAATTGCGGACAGAAATCTGCGGATACTCCTGAATAGATTCAGATTTAGAGAACTTCAGAGGGCGATGGAAGAGAGTAAGCCCGAGTCTCAGGCTGGTCGAGAGGCTGTCGCTGAAGCTATTGCAAAGAGGGTGTGAGCATGCAGCTGACGACCGAAAAAGTTGATACGATGCAGGTGGTAATCTTCAACCTTGGCAGCGAAAGGTACGGCGTTGAAACGACGAAGGTTAAGGAAATAATAAGAGTCTCAGAGATAACACGGATTCCCAATGCCCCGGACTTTGTTGAGGGTGTAATCGATCTAAGAGGTCAGATCACAACAGTAATAAATCTGAGAAAACGCTTTGGTCTGCCACCGAAGGAGATAGACAACGATACCCGGATAATAGTTTTTGAGCATGGAGACACGGTTGTGGGTATGATGGTAGACACGGTCAGCGAAGTGAAGTATCTGTCCTCAAACGAGGTTGACTCTTTACCCCCACTGATAACAGCGAGACCTGAGTCCAGATTCCTTAAGGGGGTGGGAAAGCTACCGGATGGTTTACTTATATTGGTTGACCTTGAGAAGGTCATAGGTGATGAGAATTTTTAAATTTAAATTTTTTTTAAATATTTAAAAAAATCCATATTAAAAATCTATATTCGACCAACAGGTTCGTTGTGGAATGTGAATGAGAACTACGTAATCTCCCGTCGATACCAGCCCGGCAATTCCGATCGTAACCAAAAATTATTTAAAACCCCCTGCTTGATGGTCGCCAATGTTCGTTAACTGCGAAATCAGGAGCATAGAGCTCTTTTTGATCGTAGTAGTACAGTAAATTATCTCTAAAAGGGGGGTTTTATGAGAGCTGCAGATGCGCTTGTTAAGGCTCTGGAGGTTGAAGGTGTTGAACACATTTTCGGCATACCGGGAGGAGCGATAATAGAGGTGTATGATGCATTATATGACTCGAACATAGAACATATACTCACAAGGCACGAACAGGCTGCTGTACATGCTGCTGATGGATATGCGAGAGCAACAGGAAGGACAGGAGTTGCATTCGCAACTTCTGGCCCGGGAGCTACGAACACCGTTACGGGTATAGCCAATGCATACATGGACTCTTCTCCCATTGTCGTGATGACGGGGCAGGTTCCGAGTGCTTTAATAGGAAACGATGCCTTTCAGGAGGCGGATATAGCTGGGATAACAATGCCAGTAACGAAACACAACTACCTTGTTACAGACCCGAATGTACTTCTGAAGACAGTGAGAGAGGCGTTTCTCATAGCCTCAACTGGCAGGCCAGGGCCAGTTCTTATAGACCTGCCAAAGGACGTAACAATGGCAGACATCGATTTTGATTATCCACCAGAAATTAACCTCGTGGGCTACAGACCCAAGCTCAGTGGCCATCCCCGGCAGATAAAAAGAGCTGCAGAGCTTATAATGAAGTCAGAAAGACCTGTGATTCTTGCTGGCGGTGGAGTTATCCTTTCAAACGCCAGCAAGGAGCTCGTTAAACTCGCAGAAACAATCCCTGCATTTGTTGTTACAACACTGATGGGAAAGGGAGCAATGCCCGAAACTCATCCCCTTTGCCTCGGCTTCATAGGTATGCACGGCTCAAAATATGCAAATTACGCCATAATGGAGTCTGACCTGGTTATTGCTGTTGGCTGTCGCTTTAGCGACAGAACGACGGGCAAGGTTTCAGGTTTCGCCCCATACGCAAAGATCATTCATGTGGATGTCGATTCGGCGGAGATAGGAAAGAATGTCAGGGTCGACGTTCCGATTGTCGGAGATGCGAAACACGTTCTTGCTGAACTTGAAAAGTACATAAAGTACAAGCAGAGAAAAGAGTGGGAAAGCAAGATTAACGAGTGGAGGAAAGACTATCCACTCCGCTACAGGAGAGATGGAAAACTAAGACCACAGTATATTATAGAAAAGGTGTATGAACTGAAGCCGGACGCGATTGTCGCAACTGAGGTTGGACAGAACCAGATGTGGGCTGCTCAGTACTTCAAGGTGTCGAGGCCAAGGCAGTTCATTTCAAGTGGTGGTCTTGGAACAATGGGCTTCGGCTTTCCGGCAGCGATGGGTGCGCAGGTTGCATTTCCTGACAAAACGGTCGTTGATATAGCGGGAGATGGTAGCTTCATGATGAATATCCAGGAGCTTGCCACGTGTGTTGACTACCGCATCCCCGTAAAGGTCTGCATTCTGAACAACATGTTCCTCGGAATGGTCAGGCAGTGGCAGGAACTATTCTACGATGAAAGATACTCCGAAACCTGCCTGAGATGCAAGGAGATGAGCTTCGAGAAGATTGCTGAGGGCTTTGGAGCTGCTGGCATGACTGTTGAGAAAGAATCAGAGGTCGAAGATGCTCTCAAGGAGGCATTCGAAATTGATATGCCTGTCGTCATAGACTTCAGAGTTGAAAGACTTGAAAATGTGTATCCAATGGTTCCTGCTGGAGCTGCACTGAACGAAATCATAGATGAGGAGGTGTGAGAGATGAGGCACACAATTGCAGCTCTGGTTGAAAACAAGCCCGGAGTTCTGGCAAGGGTCGCATCCCTTTTCAGGAGAAGAAACTTCAACATAGATAGCCTTGCTGTTGGCACAACGGAGAGGGAAGACATCTCACGCATGACCATCGTCATCAAAGGGGATGACAGAACTGTTGAACAGGTTATAAAGCAGCTCAACAAGCTCATAGAGGTCATAAAAGTCAGTGACTTAACATTAAACAGTGTTGACAGAGAGCTTGCTTTGATAAAGGTTGCTGCAACAACTGAAACGAGGGGGGAAATCATTGAGATAGCAAACATATTCAGGGCAAGAATCGTTGATGTTGCAAGAGACAGCCTGATTGTAGAAATAACGGGAGATGAAGAGAAAATAAATGCATTCATTGATTTGATGAGACAGTATGGAATAAAAGAGCTTGCAAAAACCGGCAAAATTTCGATGGCGAGAGGGGGGAAGATCGTGCAGATTTAGCTTTTTTGATTTTATTTTAAATTTTTATAATCTATAGATGCAAGTTCTTTTTCCAAGTTCATAATTCATAAAACCCGGACTATGAACTGGCTTCAACTACAGAATAACACTGTTGACGTCGAATATAACGTCGATATATTATGTGGCAGCTTTTTATACGTTCAGCGACTAAGAAACAAAAGTAAGAAACAAAGTTTTGAAAAGAGCTCATGAAAGTCTCATTAAATGGCGAAAGTATGAAGGAGTTTAACCCTCTTACAAAGCGATGGAAGAAGGGGAATAAGCGTGTTGCCATAGTTTACCCCAGCCATTACGTCAGCGGTATAGCCAACATCGGTCTGCAGCAGATGTATGCTGAGATCAATTCAATGGAGGGATATGTTTGCGAGAGATTTTACTGGGATGTTTTTGAATGCAAAAGGAGTGTTGAAACTGCCGCACCTCTCAAAGACTTTGACATCGCATTTTTCTCCATTCAGTATGAAGAGGACTACTTCAAAATTCCAAAGATCATTGAAAATTTCAGGGGAATAAAAGTGGCGGGAGGGCCATGTGTGATGGAGAACCCCCTCCCCCTTGCCGGCTTCTTCGATTACTTTTATTTCGGTGAAGCTGATGGTGACGTTTGTGAGATAATCAGGGCGTGTGAAGAAGGCTATGAAACGGAGTGTTTAAAAAAGACTGAAAATGTGGGGCAGGAAAAGGTGAGGGTTAGAAAGGCAAGCCTGAACACGCATTTGCAAACGCAGATAGTTGGCAGTGGGGCGTATGGAGAATGTTACCTGCTGGAGGTTGGAAGGGGATGCAGGAGAGCCTGCAGCTTCTGCATAGTCAGGCAGATTTACTCTCCATGTAGATGGAGAGATGTCAAACTCCTCCTTGAAATTGCAGAACATGCGAAAAAGTTTGTTAAAAAGATAGCACTCGTCGCCCCCTCAGCAACCGACCATCCGAAGAGCAAGGAACTCATAGCTTCACTAATTGAAATGGGCTTTCTTGTCTCTCCCTCCTCAATAAGGGCAGATACTGTTGATGATGAACTCATCCAGCTCCTCAGGGAAGGTGGACTTGAAAGTCTCACAATAGCTCCAGAAGCGGGAAGCGAGCGAATGCGAAAACTGCTGAAGAAAGGCATATCTGAAGATGACGTCCTGAATGCTGCCCGGCTCGCCTCAGAACACGGAATTGAAAAAATCAAACTTTACTTCATGATAGGACTGCCAGGAGAAAGAGAGGAAGATGTAAAAGCAATAGTGGAACTTGCAGAGAGGGTGAAAAAATTTGTGCCCCGCACATCTGTTTCAGTAAACCCGCTTGTTCCCAAACCCCATACTCCCCTTCAGTGGGCACCATTTAGTGGAGTCAAGGATGTAAAAGCTGGAATGACACTGCTAAATAAGAAGATCAGGTTTTTGAGAAAGGAGCTTGGGAGGCGAAGAATATCTGGCGGCATTAAAAGTTCCGAAGATTTTGCTGTTCAGACCGTGCTCTCGAGAGGGGGCAGGGAGGTAGGTGAGGCTCTTGCCGCAGACATATTCAGAGTCAGGAATTACTCCGGGTACCTCGATGGAATTGACACTGAAGAAAGACTTCTCTGGGATTTCATAGACCATGGATACAGAAAAGGGAAGCTCGTGAAGGAGTATGAAAATTTAATGAACCTGATCGAGTAACTATCATCATTGAATAAAAACTCTCCTACCTTCAAACTATCGTGTCTTCAACGCCATTAGGTAAAGCAGGTAACTCAACTTGTTGAGCCACTCCACGACTTCTATTCTGAGCTTGCCCCTTCTGTACAGTCTCACAGCCCTTCTCTCAGTCCTTCTGACTACGGCTCTGGCAACGCTGAGAGATGCTGAGATTCTGTTTGTTTCGAGAATGACAAAACTTTTCGGAAGGTCTACCTCACTCTCCAGCCTCCTGATCATCTTGAGGATGCTGCTGTAATCATCTTCAGTCATATATGGCTTTCCAGATGAAATTTCCGCCCCGATCCTGAACAGCGTATCCTGTATTTTCTGAAGAAGACTTTTCAGCTCCTCTCCAGAAGAGACTCTGGCAAGACCGATAAAAGCATTTGCTTCATCCAAGGTTCCGACGCATTCAACCACGTCCGAGTCCTTTGGCATCACGCCCTGAAGCGTTGAAGTCATGCTCGGGTCTTCCATTAAGATAGCAGGAGCGCAGAGAACTTAAGGGTTGTGGAAAGTGTTATAAAAAGTGGCTGCTTTTTTATTGTATGGATACAATCATTCTCGCAGGCGGAAGCGGGACAAGATTGTGGCCTTTGAGCAGAGAACTTTTTCCAAAACAGTTCATTCCACTTGTTGACAGTAAGTCTCTTTTCCAGCTTACTGTTGAAAGGGCCTTGCTTCTCACAAAACCCCAAAGGGTATTTATTGTTACCAGCGAGAAGCAGAAGTTTATTGCTGAAGAACAGGCCGGCAAATACGGCATACCCGAAGAGAACATACTCACCGAGCCAGCCCAAAAAAACACGCTTCCTGCAATATGTTATGCCGTTCTTGAGAAGAGAACGGACAGATTTGCGGTGTTGCCATCGGATCATCTGATTACGGCAAATGAGGAATATGCTAAAGCTTTCAGAGAGGCAGAAAAACTTGCTGGAGATTACCTGGTCACATTTGGAGTTACGCCAACAAAGCCTCATACAGGGTATGGGTACATAAAACCGGGCAAATGTGTTAATGGAGGTTTTAAGGTTGAAAAGTTTGTCGAAAAGCCAGATACAGCAAAGGCAAAGCTCTACATTGCAGATGGCTACCTTTGGAACAGCGGGATGTTTTTCTTTGATTCAAAACTGTTCATTCAGGAATGCAGAAAACACAGCCCGGATGTGCTAGAAATTCTTGAGGAGAAAGGAGTGGAAGCTTATTCAGAGCTTCCTGAAATCTCGATAGACTACGGGTTAATGGAGAAAACCGACAAAGCTGCTGTAGTTCCTCTCCCCTCCACTGTCCTCTGGAATGACGTTGGAAGTTTTGATGCTGTTTATGAGATAATGGATAAGAACGGGGACGGAAATGCTGTGAGGGGCGAGGTCATTACTGTTGACGCTTTTAACAACCTCATTTGCACTGAAAGGCTTGTAGCAGCAGTTGGGATGAGGGATACAATACTCGTCGATACAAAAGATGCTCTGCTTGTGTGTCCCCGCAACAAAGCCCAGAAAGTTAAAGAAGTTGTCAAAATTCTGAAAGAGAGATCCGATGAAAGGGCTGAGAAGCATATAGTTGTTTACAGACCATGGGGCTCGTTTAACAGACTCGAAAGGGGAGAGAACTACAGAATTAACAGAATAACGGTTCTACCGGGAAAATGCATACATCTGCATCTTCATTTCCACCGGAGCGAGCACTGGGTAGTCGTTAGAGGAACTGCAAAAGTGAAGGTGGGAAATAGAGTCTCCCTGCTTAAAAGTGGTGAAAGTGCATTTGTGCCTGCAGGAACCGAGCACAGACTCGAAAACCCTGGAAAGATCCCGCTCGAGGTAATAGAGGTTCAGATTGGAGAACTGATAAGTAATGAAGACATAGTGTGGCCGGAAGATCAGTAACACTCCCTGTGTTTTGCTGCAAGCCGGGGGGCTATGATCTCCCGTGCTATGCGTAAATCTTCGGGGGTATCAATCTCTATCCATGGAAGACCTCTTGTGCTCTCTGCGGCAAGGTAATCGCCTTTATCAATCATTCTCTGAAAAGCCGCCTCATAGAATACATTGTGACCCTCCAGTTTCAGGGTTTCTTCCACTGCATCAAAGAAGGCGGTAGTGCTTTCAGCGTTAATACGGGTGAGGCCTATGTACTCACCATCAGCCTTTTCTGGCGGGATTTTCTTTGAGATTTCAACGACTCTATCGTCTTCAACTCTCACCTTCATCTCCTCTTCACCCAGTCTGACCCTGAAGTCCACAGATAAAGCCATACTTTTCTCTGTACTCATAAGTATTCTCAGTATCCCGGGATGAAAGAGCACGTCAGAGTTAACCAGAATGAAGTCATCACCCTCCAGCTCATCCCTCGCAAGATAGGTGCTGTATATGTTGTTCGTCTCTCCGTACCTTCTGTTGTGGACATACTTTACCCTTAAACCGTACTTCCTGCTATGCCTTCCAACAAAATCTTTCAGTTTTGATGCGCCATGACCGGTAACTACTACAAAATCTCTTATACCTTCTCTTGTGATGTTTTTCAAAGTATATGCGAGGAGAGGAGCTTCTATCTCAACAAGCGCTTTTGGCAGGCCTTTTGAGTGCTTGCCCAGCCTTTTTCCCATCCCTGCTGCGAGTATTAATACTTTCATGGAAAAGCTTTAGAATCCTTTTTTAATAAAGTTTTTGTCAGGAGGTTTTGGGGGAATGGGGGATAAATGGGAGTATGTTTTAACAGAGGTCGTTTACAGGCGTTTTTCAAGACCTCTCGCAAAGCTTCTTGCAGGATTCGATGTAAATCCAAATCACATAACGATTATCGCTGCTGTAGTTGGCATAATTCCGGCATTTCTCATTGCCTACAGAATGTTCTACGATGCAATTGTGGTGATCTTTATTTCACAAATCCTCGACTGTGCTGATGGAGATCTCGCAAGACTTACAGGGAAGACTACAAAGAAAGGTGCATATCTCGACAGGGTTTTTGACAGATTCGTTGATGCCGCTCTGATTATGGGTCTCGTTGCAGTCAACCCCGATTACTGGCTTCTCGGCATGCTTGCTTTAACTACCTCCTTCGGCGTGAGTATAACAAGGGTCATGGCAGAAGCAGAAGGAGCTGAATGCAAGGTCGGAATAGGCGGCAGAGACACAAGATTGTTTATTATAATGCTTGGCCTGCTTTTTGGAAGGATATACGAAGTACTTATTGCGATCACAGTTCTCAGTGCAATAACAACTGTCCATAGAACTGTGCACTCGTTAAAGCAGCTCTAAATCTTCTATATTCCCTTTATTCCACACTTTTCTGTTACCTTTTACCTCTGCTTTGAGCATGAGAGAGCGACCCTTCTGCTTTAAAGGGATTACAAAATACTCCTCAGTTTTTCCATCAGAACTCTTTAAAATCAATTTGGTCTTTTCCTCACTTCTTTTCCCTGTCTCCGGATCAAGATACTCGTACCTGATGTAGACTCCCCTATCAACAAGGCTTCTCACTTCAATCTTTCCCTTCCTGCTTTTCGTCAGGACTTCTGGAGGATATCTGTTCACATCCATATCCAGCTCTTCCGGCATTATAATTTTATCCCTTAACATTTTTCGTCGTTAGATTATTACGTGTTCCCAGCTTAGAAGTGTTCCTGAGTCTACAATTGGGACAGGATAAAAGCAACCGCCATCCCATTGTTGGCCACATGACACAGCCAGCTCCCTTTGAACCCGTATTCTGCATAAACAGTACCAAAGACGAGGCCAATAAAAAACATATCGACTGCCTTGAGCCAGCCCCATCCAAAGAGATAGTGGTGCAGTGCAAAGGTTATACTGGATATAAGAAGGCCCAGTTCGGTTTCATTCCTCGTTACAAAAAGCTGCATCACAATTCTGCGATGAATTAGCTCTTCGTAAAATGGTGCAACGACGAGAACATAGAAGACCTTCGTATAAACTGGCTGACTCAACCACCAGCTCCCTCTACCAAAGATGGCTTCATCAGCCCATGAATAATTTGTGAGCATAAATGTAAGAAGTGTACAGTTTATCACGTAGCAAATTACGCCTGCAGTAACGACAAGAAGGAAATCCCGGAGGTTCATAGTCTGGGAATGTAAGCGAGCGCCTTAAATTTTTCCTGTCTGGTTTGTCTGGACATGTCCACTTAACACAAACACCACCTCAACCGGTTGTAGTAAAGCATGAACAGCTTACAGAACATATTCCAATTCCTTACGGGATTTAAACAGCTAATTGAGCAAAAGAATATCTTGATTCTC
>JARQZL010000130.1 GCA_029984855.1 Archaeoglobales archaeon
ATGAAATTTTTGTTGTTATCTCCGGAGGGACAAAGATTCAGGTGATTGCAGCGTCCTATGCAGCATTCATGTGTGGCTGCAGGATGTTTTACGTTCAGGAAACAAAAAATGGGTCTGAGCTTGTAGAACTGCCCTTAACATTCTCCGAAGTTGACGAACTGCCGAATTCGAGAAGAGCCGTTCTGAAACTACTCGAAGATGGTGATGATGCTTTAAGAATAGCTGAGAAGCTCAATATAAGCAAGAAAACGTCTTCTCAGTATCTAAAGGAGTTGAGAGAGTACGGCTTGGTTGAGAGCGTTAGTATAGAGTGAAAAAGTATAGGCTCACCTTTGCAGGTTTGTAAGCTGAGGTGGAGTTAGATGGATTTGGAAGCAAAGCTCGTGGCTCTGGGAGGACTACTGCATGACATTGGAAAATTCGGACAGAGAGCATTTAGGGGAAAGAAACATCAGGAGTTTGGTTATGAGTTTGTCAGGAAGTATACGGAACGCTATCTAAAAGAGTATGACAAGCTCCCGCTTTTTGCAAGATATCACCACAAAAGCGACCTAGAAGAGTTTAGTTGCGACGTCAGGACGAAGAACTTACTGCATATTGTTTGTGAGGCTGACAACGTATCTTCTGGGGAGAGGAAGGTCGAAGATGAAATGAGGTTCGACCCAGAAAACCCTCTTGAGTGTGTACTGTCTTCCGTAAACATCGGGAAGGGGGATGCGGAAAAGATGTATTATCCCCTCAACGTGTTCTCTTCGGGGAATTATTTCCATCCCGTTAGGTCTCACAGGAACACTTTAGATGACTACAGGAAACTCTTTGAGAGTTTCGAAAAGAATTTTGAGAATGTTGTTAAAAATCTGAACTTCAACGTCCTTATGTGTGTTCTCGAAAAATATACAACCTTCGTTCCGGCAATGCTGACTGAGACCAACGACATCTCCCTCTATGACCACCTCAAGACGACTTCCGCCATAGCACTCTGCCTTTACCACTACCATTTGAACGACCTTGATAAAAATTTAGCGACGGAGATTGAAGATAAAAGAGAGAAAAAGTACCTAGTCATAGGCGGAGACATTTCCGGAATCCAGGACTTCATTTACACGATTACAAGCAAAGGGGCGTTGAAATATTTAAGGGCAAGATCCCTTTTCCTCGAACTCTTGACTGAGGATGTGGTGGAGGAGATTCTCGAAAGACTCAATCTTACAAGAGCAAACATCATTTTTGCCGGTGGAGGAAGGTTCTACGTTCTCGCATACAATACAGGAAAAGCTAGGGAGGGGGTAAAAAAGGTTGGCAAAGAAGTCAACGAATGGCTCTTCAAGAAGTTCAGGGAAAAGCTCTATCTTGCAATAGACTTCGTCGAAGTTAACGGTAAAGAATTGAGCAAGTTCAGAGTTGGAAAAGAGTCAGTCTGGAAACTGGTGAGCAGAAAACTGAAGGAGAGAAAGTTAAGAAAGTTTCTGGACGTTATTAAAGAGGGGGGTTTGATTGAAAACTACATCCCCGATTCCGAAAGCTACGATGAATGCGACGTGTGTAAGACCCCCGGAATCCTATATGAGATGGAAGAGAATAAAGTTTGTTCATCCTGCAAGGAATTCCACAGAATGGGAGGGGTAATTCCGAAATCTCTTGGATTTGTAAGAGTTAAAAGTAAATCAAGCGTAGAAGAGAAGTACAGTCTTCCATTTTCATTTTTCGTTTCCTTCCAGAGTTTTGAGGAGATTTCAAAGTATCCTGAAAATTCAGAAGTATATATTAAGAGAATGGACCAACGTTTGGATGAGAAGGGGGTTTGCGAAGAAATTTATCTAACCTCTAAATACGATCTTATTCCCATTAACGTCAGTGACTACTACTCTGGCAAAGAAGGTAACGTTAAAGAGTTCGATGAGCTTGCAGGGGAAGCCACAGGGGCGAAGAAGCTTGCAGTGCTGAGAATGGATGTTGACGATCTCGGCAAAATATTCAGCACTGGGTTAAAAGACAATGAAACTATTTCAAGGATGGCAACCCTTTCAAGGTTCCTTAACCACTTCTTCAAGAACTGCATAGATCTCATTTGTAAAGGGGAAGTTTCTGCAGACGCTCCAAGGATAAGGGACAGGGATAGGAGAGAGAAAGAGGTCGTCGTGGTTTACTCTGGAGGGGACGACCTGTTCATCGTTGGTGCATGGGATCACGTTTTCGAATTGGCCTTTGAAATTGAGGACGCGTTCAAAAAATACGTGGGAATGAACCCGAACATCACGATTTCAGCTGGCTACGGCATCTTTGATCCAAAGTTCCCGCTTTACAGAATGGCGGAGATTACGGGAGAGCGAGAGGAGAAAGCCAAGGATGAGGGAGAAACTGTTGGGAAAGTGGATGGGATAGAAATTAAAAGGAAGAACAGAATTTACTTGGCAGACAGGATAATTTGCGGAGTTAAGGAAAAGAACGGGCTTAAGTTTAAGGAATCCTATGGATGGGATGAATTCAGGAGAGTGTGGGAAGACTACATTTCAAAGATTTACGATGAAAACGAGCCAAAGCCATTAGTGCCGAGAACAGTCATAAGAAGAATTTTTGATGCAAGAAGGGAGTACTTGGGAAATCCAAAGGGCTTTAAATGGTCGGTTTTGCTGACTTACTATCTTTCGAGGACAAGAATCGGTGAGAATGGCAAGAGGCTAATCGAGGAGATTCCAGAACTTGCTTCAAGGAGCCCGGAAAAGGTCAGGAGAAACGAGCCGCAGGACATCTATCTTATTGATGTTCCTCTCAGGCTCGTGGACTTTGCTGTTAGAGGGGGTGATTGAATGGTAGATTTTGCGGAGTTGTTTGAGAAGGGGGATTTTGTAGAACTGGGTTTGGAAGTTGAAAAGAAATTCAAAGAAATTGACAAAAACTATAAAATCAAGCCAAAAGACAAATATAATGCTAAGCACAATTCAGTGATAAAAAACTTATACGAGAAATGGAATCCGATTGAGAAGTCAGAAGTTTTCTTTAACCTCAGTGAATGGGACTTGAATAAACTTTCTTTTGTCGTGGCTGTTGATTCGGTAGCGAGAGGTCTGAAAACGAGTCAAATAAGAAAGATCCTCAACATGTCAACTACAATTCATAGAAAATTAAAAATTAAAGGAGCAGATCAAGGTATAGCAAACGAAATAACTAAGCTGAGCTACACTTTAGCTTATTCGTTGGGGCGACATAAAGAAATTGAGCCTTTGGCAAGAGTTCTAAACAAGGCAATTTCTAAACTAACAGATGAAAGAGACTATGGGAGAATCCACAATTTTTTGCAGGCTGTTGTAGCTTACCACAAACTCTTAGGAGGTAGAGACTAATGGGGGAGGCAATTTTTGGTAAGGTTATAATAAATGGCAAAATAAAGCTGAAGACGGGTTTGCACATCGGTGCACAGACTGAGGCGATTGAGATTGGAGGCTTGGACAACCCTATATTAAAGGATCCTAAGACTGGCAAGCCGTACATTCCCGGTTCTTCTCTTAAGGGGAAAATGAGAAGTCTTTTTGAGAAGAGTAAGATTACGGAACATCCACCAGAGCTAAGGGGACCACCTCCAAAAAATGAAAAGGACGCGTCCAAGTACTTCCTGAACAGAAACATAGGCACCGCAAACAACCCGATATGGATACATGTCCATGAAAATTACGAGGGAGCAAAAGGATGTGAAATCTGCAGACTCTTTGGAAGTTCTGGAGAAACAAACCATCCTTCAAGAACAATATTCAGAGATGCCCATCTCCGCAAGGAGCAGGATTTGGAAGAAGTCATTGAGATCAAGTACGAAACTGCCATTGACAGAATAACTTCAGCGGCAAATCCCAGACCGATGGAAAGAGTTGTCCCAGGAGCAGAATTTGAGTTTGAGATCGTTTACAACATTGAAAATGAAGCAGAAAAGAAGGAAGACATCAAAAATCTCGTCAGCCTTATGAAAATGCTTGAAGACGACTATCTCGGAGGTTCAGGATCGAGAGGCTACGGAAAGGTTGAACTCAGGATAACGAGGGTCGTGGAGAGACCAAAGGATTATTATCTCGGAGATGAAGAGGAAAAAGAAGTTCTCAGCAGTGAAGAGGGTCTAAGACCTGAAGAAGCACTCAATAAAATTCTGAATGTATTATGAAGGTATTCAAGCTCCATTTCAAAACGCCTTTAAGAATAGGGGAGGCAGGGATTGGGCTGGAGAAGTCTGGAGAGATCTTACACTCCGACACTTTATTTGGGGCGATAGCGAATGCATTGAGCAGGTTAAACGAAGATGTGGAAGAGTACATCAATAAAGTTCGTTATGGAGAACTAAAATTCAGTTCGTGTTTCCCCTTCAAAGAAAACACGTATTACCTTCCAGCTCCGCATCTACCCATCGAGAAAAAATGGAAGTTTCTGTCGCTAAAGAACTTTGAAAAAGTGCTTTCTGGCGAGATACCCGAAGAAGACGACGAGATCGATTTTATGGAGAAAGTGGAATTGCCCAAGGTTGTGTTGGACAGAGTGACATCGAATTCGGGAATATACTATCTCACGGCGATAAAATTTGCTGAGAATTCTGGTTTGTATTTTATGGTTGAAGGCAAGCATAAAATGGTAAGGCTCGCTTTGAAGTATTTGCAGGATGAAGGAATAGGTGGAAAGAGGACTTGGGGTCTCGGAAAATACGAATTGAATGAGGACGAAACTCAGATAAAAGATGGAGGCGATTACTACGTCACACTCTCTCTAACTTATCCAAAGAATCTTGGCAGCATAGTTTACTGGAAGCCTGTTGTAAGGGGTGGGTGGATTAATACTGAGAAGGCAACGCTGAGAAAACCTAAGGTAATTATGGCTTCAGAAGGATCAGTTTTCAAAGAGGCAGAAGAAGGAGAAGTTTTAAACCTCGACATCGCTTACAGCGACCTATCCGATTTTGCCGGACATGATGTGTTCGTGAATGGAAGATCGTTTCTCCTCAGAATGGTGATCGCAAATGAAACTTGAGATTTTAACACCGGTTCACATCGGTTCTGGAAACAAATACCTCGCACTGGATTACGTAATAAAGGGAAATAAGGTTGTATTCATAGACCCAATGAAATTTTTCGAGCGGATTGAAAAAATGGGGCTGAATCCTGTGGAAGTTGCAAGGGGGATCGGTCAGGGTGAGAGGTCTATTGAAGATTACGTGAGCGAACTGTCAGATATCAAGACGAGAGAGATTCCATTCAACGGCAGAAATAAAAGAAGAGAAATTCTAATGCATATAAAGAGTAATGAAAGATTGTACATACCAGGTTCGTCGATAAAGGGTGCAATAAGAACAGCAATTCTTTGGAAGGTGGCCAGGGACAACAGGGATACTTTAAACTGGGTTATCAACTACATTAAAGAGCTTGTTGGGAAGAAGAGTTTATCAAAAAGAGATTTAATAAAACTAGATGATAGACTCGAAGAGAGAGTTTTCAGGAAGAGTTGTTTGGTTGAAAAAAAGGACGATCCAAAAAATGACCTCTTAAGGGCTCTAAGGGTTAGCGATTCAACTTTTCTCGACAGCTATAGCGTTTACGAGGTAAAATTCCTTGGGATGAGAAATTTTAGCGTGCTCGCAGAATGCATAAATCCAGAGCAGTCTGCTGAGGTAGAAACAAACATCGATGAATTTACGTTGCATTACCTAAAAACGAGACTGGACTTTGATTATCTTCTCTCTGCAACAAGAGAATTCGCAGAGGAGATTGTGGGAGTTGAAACTGAACGCAATTATCCAGAAAAAGCTAAAAAGGAATTCAGAAATGTTCTTAAAGCTAAAGGTGTTGTTTTAAGGATTGGATGGGGCACTGGATGGTATTCTTCGACGATTGGAGCACTATTAAAAACCCATCCAGAATTTGAAAGCGTAAGGAAGAAGCTCGGTCTTGGTAGAAACCCAAGAATTAGGAGATTCAGCAGAAACTTTCCATTAATAAGGAGAATTACATTCGACAATAAACCTTTGGGCTGGATAGCTGTCCATGAGTGACATCGTTAAGGTTACGATTGAATTCGAGGCTCAGGAAAGCAAGAGATTTAGAATGTATTCAGGATCCTTTGTCAGAGGTTTTGTTTACTGGGTTTTAGGCAGGATGAACAGGACGTTTGCAGAAAGACTCCACTCGAGCAAAACAATTTCACCGTTCTCGGTAACACCGGTAATGTCAGATGGGAAACCTGTTGACAGACTCGAAGAAGGAAAGGAGTACGGCTTTTCAATAACTTTCTTTGTCCCCGAAATAGGGGAAGCTATCAAAAACTACCTGATGGCAGTAGACAAGCTTTACTTCACAGCCGTCGAAAATCCGATTAAAAGAATTCATGTGAAGTACTGTGA
>JARQZL010000131.1 GCA_029984855.1 Archaeoglobales archaeon
TAAAAAATAACAACAAAAAAGTCAGTACAGATCACTCTCCGGTTCCCATCCGTACTTTTCTCGATACGTCTGACGTCTTTTGCGGTCTTTAATCACTCCTATCGCCGTTACGACTGGCAGAGCGAATACCACCGCTTGAAGGCCCATCAGCTTCGGAGGAAGGACATCTACGTTGACGGACAACCCTATCACGTAGCCGAGGATGTAAACTGCGACCATGTACGGGAACATTGCAATCAAAGCCCGCACGTAAGGGCGCGCTACCCTGTACCACGCTGCCGGAAGACCTGCTGCAATGACCAGGAGCAGCATGGTAAACACGAGCATTTCGCTGGGGGGCAACATCTCACTTTTTCCAATAATCTCCGGGAAGAAGGCCATGATGTACAGCCACGGGATTATAATCGGCCAGAATATCAGGAGAAGTGGTGCAGCCATCAATCCCACCGCCATGGTCACCGGAGACATGGCGGCACAGGCCAGAACGTATAGCGGAATTCCGAGAGACCAGAGCATCAGAGGGCCAAGCGAGACACCGAGCATCGGATCCATGATGACCGCATCACACTCACACATCCCACCGTACACTCCGTTTACACCGTTCCCCCTGAACCTTGCAATTATCGAGGGAAGGATGTCTCCGGCAATTGCGTAGCTTATGGACATCATGCTGAATGTTGCAATTGCCGCGTAGTGCAGGTACTCGGCGCAGCCTCTCAGAAACACTGCTTTGCCTGCATCTGCCAGGGCATGCAGATGCGGGAGCTCTCCAGCAGTTATCGCGGCCATCACTGTTGCAAACCCGTACAGGCTCGCAAACGCAGGGATGAAATAGGGTTCGGCGAGTATTCTGTCGCTTTTTACGTCTGCCGCCAGCAGAGTGGCAACGAATATCGAGAGGGTGTAGAGTGAGAAAACGGTGGCCACTTGCGGGTGCACAAGGAACTGCTTCATCTCGTAGATTCCGTAGAGGCCAATCGCCAGCGGGAACAGGTAGCCTCCAAGGTTGACTCCTGTACAGATTTCGTCCATCCTCGGAAAGACGCGGAACTTTCCGTTGAGGTAGTGACAGGGATGTGAGATTACCGCTCCGAGTCGCCTGCTATTTCCGCTGTAACCTGCAACAAGCTCGAAGCGAGACAGTGCAAACGCTATCACCCACATGACCGCACCTGCGAGAATCGAGTTGAACAGGATCGTGAAGAGTATCGGCCCAACTGCTGTTACGTGGATTTTGAAAGTTCTGACGTTCGCTCTTTTCAGCGATTCTACCCACTCTTTTTTGCTCACCCCGTACTCGTCGATCAACGCGATGTAGAAGTACAGCCCCGCGACAAACAGCACGATGCCTCCCCAGCAGTCCCACAGCACTCCGGGAATGCTGTATCCGGTAATACTCGAAAACACGAGCCTGAAGGCCAGACTGGCAGCTATCAGGGAGAGAGGTAAGACGCCGATTGCAAAAAGGTACTTGTCGTATATGATGTATCCTGTGAAACCCTTCAGCTCGAAGAAGTCTGGAGTCAGCATGTAGGCTGCGAAGAGGGCGAGCATCAGGTACACGTACAGCAGCCATCCGTCGGGGTAGCTGACGCCGAGAGACGTCAGGAGAGACGCTTCGAAAGCCCTGACCGGACTTACGATCCCTGCAATTATGCCGTGCACGAATCCCGAAACGCTCCAAAGAGCGCTCCCCAGAACGTGCAGCAAAGGACTCAGGGCAGATACAACTTCTTCAGCGGCAGATGCCATACTCTCAACAGCCCTCTCAACAGCAGGTACAGCATTTCCAGCCAAGTCTGTAAACTCCGTGCGGGTAAACAATTCCCTCATCAATTCCAACACCCTGCTTTCCCAAAAAAATCAAAAATCCAAAGTCTAAATATATATAATTTATTTGTTCACTTTTTGCCCTTCATCTGGTCTGGAACTGTCCAGGAAGGATCTGGGAACTTCTAGGAATTTTGAGTTCAATCCTCGATCGATTCTTTAAACACCTCTTCAGGAGGCTCGTACTTGTCCCTTTCATCTATTTTTTTCTCTGCAAACTTTTTGACCGCTGAAATGCTCAGGAGAGGCTTCTCCGGAGCTTTTTCCTCCACGAGGGTCAGGTACTCGAGGGCATCTTTAGCTGTGGGATCCACGTCTTTACGCTCCTCGAGGTATTCTTTGGTGTACGTGTGCAGCAGCTCAAGTCCCATCCTGATGACAGTTCCGAGATCCCTTCCGAAGATCTGGCTCAGTGCATTCAGCCTGTTCCTCATCTTGGCATCCAGCGCAACAGACGTTCTTGATGTTGCCATACTCCACTCTCGTTGACTATAGTATATAATATTTTCTATATGCTGCTACGGGACTACACTACAGCTGCTACTCTTTTCACTTACTACTCTTTCCAGATTTATTGTTGTACATGCTGAAATTGTTATGCCTGTCATCCACCATAGTTGCAGGAATGTTACTTCTCCAAGATAAAACCTTCTTTTTCGCAGTGATTAGCAAGCATTTTGGCCGTCTGAGCCACCATGACGAATTTGCAGTCTTCTCTTCCGTTATCAGCCCTCTCATCCCAGTGGCTGGAGCTGTTAAAATAATTCTGGATGGAGATCAGAGTATTTTTTAACCGGTGGAATGAATTGCAAAAGGTTACATAAAATAACTCAATAAAAAATCCTCAGAGATACAATTACAATACCCGCTGCTACTAAGAGCCGTGTGTCTATACACCGATCGATTATTTTCATTTTGTATTTGGCGGTTAGTATTTTCCGTATATTCCTGTGCTGTTCGAATGTGCCAGCCTCTCTCCCATCCTGGGCGATAATTCTGTACTTCCTTGGCCAAATTAAACTGTGAAGCCAGTACCGTATAGATTTTAGCCTCTTCAGAACTTCCCTCCCCAGTCCAGTGATCCTGACGTTGCCCCCATCGTCTATGACCACGTAACCGAGTCTTTCAAGGGCTTTAAGCCCTAACTCGCCGAGCTCTTTTAGCTCCTGCAAGTCCTTGTTCCTAAGCTAACTTACGGATTAGACTCAGCCATTTTTCAACGATATTTTCCCATCTGAATTTTTCA
>JARQZL010000132.1 GCA_029984855.1 Archaeoglobales archaeon
CCCAGCCAATTCCCTCTTTCACGTATGGGTCGAGATTTCCAATCCACCTAATCTTCATCTCAATCTTGTCTATGTAGCTGGATATCAGCTTAAACACTTCCATTACGGCCACAATTCCAAAGATTGAAGCAATTAAACCACTCAATCCAATCCTACTGGCAAAGTAAGATGCGTATAGGAGAATTCCAAACGTAAATAGAGCTGCAATGTTGTATGCAAGCTTTAACCAAAGGAACTTTTTCTGCAAATTCGCATCTACATCAGCTTCTTTAACGACATAACCCATGGCAAGCCCGCAGTAGTATGCTGCCTTGTTCATTAGCGTCTCCGGATCCTCTTCCGGTTTGATTTTCAGGACATTCTTTGGTACCATTTCGTCAGCATCTTCAAACCCCTTCTTTACGAGGTCTAGAGGTATTGGAATCCTATCCAGCTCTGAGATCATCTCCTCATCCTTGATTAAAGCGTCGACTACCAAACGCATAACCTCTCCTGCACGGAACATAGATGCGTTTCTCAAATCCTCTCTGCTCCTTCTAACTAAACTTGGATCTTCTGTTCTTTCAGATCCAATTTTACCACTCCAAACCCAGAGAGATCTCGCTTCAAGCAGTAGATCTGCAGCTAATTTCTTTCTGCTGGTATCTCTACACTTGTATACACCCTTCTTAATTGTGTCCTTGGCTATTTCATGACCTCTCTCCAAAGCTACTGATGCGGCGGTCTCGGCTATTTCAAGGCAGATATTGGCAATCTTTGCACGAATGCCCTCGCAGTACATTGCCAATCTCTCCTTTTTAAATGATCTTCAACACAGCTTCAAGCCCGTGGATAAGCTTAGACACTTTCTCGTCCAGTTCTGCAATCTCCTTCTCGATCTCCTTAAGCCTCTTAACGTAAAGTTCAAGTAAAAACGGCAAAGCCTTTGCAAACTCTATCAACTTCACTCCACTCAGACTGCCGATGCTGTCAACTGTTGAAACGCTCACCCGATTTTTTGCAATCGTGAGGTTGAACCTGCCATCGCTTACCGTTATGCTTTGCTCTGGAGCGTACGATGCGATGAGTTCGAGTAACTTCTCAATTCTACCCGCAAGCCTTGAAACGTTGCTGTCAACCGATCCGGCGTAGAGGGTTGCAAGGAGTCTGAACGCCTTCTCGAAGTCTCCCTTCCTTCCTTTTATATCACTCTCACTTATCATACGACATCACGTATACTTTACTTGTATACTTTATCAAGTTTAATGTTTACATCTAATAGTATTTAAAGCTTATTGATAACGTACTCTACTGAGTATACTTATGCAAGTATACTTTAAGCTGGTATACTTCTGGAGCTGAAAGGATGCTTATGCGTCAGAAACGCTTATACTAAGATAGCATCTGCTATCTGTGAGTATTTGCATGTTGTTCACGTCGTAGTTGAATTATCTGGGTATTGCACACCATATGCATGATTTAAGATTGTTAGGAATCTTCGCATTTCTATCACTCTAAGAGAAATTTTGTTTCAGTCTTTTAAAGGCAAGTGTTAGCTCAGCTTGTGAAAACGGGGAAATCTATATCTCTTTGCTGTAAGATTTACATCTCGCACTCTAGCTATTGCCTGCATTGTTGTGGATATAACCTAACACTCGAAATGAAAGCCTTTCACCAGAATGAAGCAATCTCTAACTTTTTCACTTAAAATAGAGCGATATTTAGTATTTCTACACAGTATAACGCCAGTTTATCAATATTTAGCTGAAACTAAATAGTATTACAGATGCAACGCTTAAGATATTCGACTAGAGATTGTTGTCCGGTGATTGATTAAAATTCAATCAGGTGTAAAGCCTTAGACTTCCATTCATCTTTTTTCAAACACATCAAAATAGAGTATTAGAGAAATTATCTAATTAGTAAATAAATTTGTGGGGAAGTGTAACTGTGATGCTGGTTCTCGAGCCTATTTACCCAACAACATTTGACTACACAAATTTGCAGTGCATTCATACCAGCCTTTTTATATTATATAGGTTCATTAATATCATTAAATAGTTAGATATCCATCTACTCCAAACTAGTACTATTTAAACCGTAAGCATCTTTGAATCCTTTGTACCAAGGACACTCTTTTTCCCTTGTATATCTTAGTTCACAATACCTGCACCTGTATGGGGGTTTGTCCACTCCAAGCTCTTTCCTTCTATCTTCATCAAGCAAAGGACATCCAGGAGCTACATGAGACACCAAATCACCTCCACTAAGAAGCAGAGATGAGGTTATGCAAAATTTCTTAAGCCTCATCTATTTCCTTTCTTGTTTCAATCCAAGTAGTGTAGTTTCTTCTATCTACGTGGATCTTCACGTCCTTTAAATCTATTGTAACTCTGCCAAATGCGGTGTATATAATTCCATCAGAGACATTGTAAAGGTCTTCAATTTTTAAATCTCTCCTACCCATGCTATTTTCTTTGAATATTAACACATCTTCGCGCATCTCGTTTATAACGTCGTTTACAAGATCTTTAAGCTTGCCTTTAAATCTGAAGGCTTTCCAGCTTCCTAGTGCCAGTAATATCAGCTCTAGTTTTGGCATACTTAACCATCACCAACAATCTTCTCGTAATCCTCTCTTTTAACTAGAACCACAACCTTCTTTTCTTTGTCTACAAGCTCCATAATGCGATCTCCTTCCTTCCAACCCAGCTTTTCGCATATTTCCAGAGCTATTTTGACCCTCCTTGCTGATTGAAGCTTGTATACATCTACAACTTCGACATTATCTAATACCAACTTCATAAATTATTTGGACTTTTAACCTGTTTATAAACTTTATGGACTTTAAGGTCTTTTAATTTCGAAAAGGTTTTTAATCCCAATGATTTTACGATAAAAAGGGGGTGGTATGTGTTGAGGATATATAGAACCGTAATTGCTCCTGAGTTGACACCAATTGAGGACTCAATAAATTACTGTAGGGAAAAAAGAAATAAAGGATGTGGAATTTATATACCGCAGGAAATTCTTGATTGCCTCGGTCTTGAAACTGGTGATTGTTTAGAAGTATACGTGCCAAAATATGGAAGAAAATGCATAATTTTAGTCCCAGAAAATGCTACGCGAAAGCCACGATTAGATGTATTCAAAAAATGGCCAAACCCCTATCAACACGCACATCCTTGTCCAAAGGACACATATAAGATCAGAAAACTTGACAACAACGCTAGAGAAATGTGGTTGCTCGAAAAAGGTGGAGTAGTTAGATTTCCAGAAGAGATAGCAAAGTATTTTGGCTTTACAGTAAATGATTGCGAGTGCAAATACATCTTAGCAGAATTATACGTTGTTAAAGATAAGAGATGGATTGTCGTCGAGAACTTTAAATTTCTTTAACTTTTCTGAAACCTCTTTAGATTTTGTCTCGTAACAAGCTTTTCTGAATTTGCTGAGTATTTGATTGGTTAGTTTGGAAATCAGTTTCTCATCCATGTTAATATGATAACTTGGAAGTATATATACTTAACCTTGAACGTAAAAATGTATATATGTCAACATCAACATAATCTGACTATGAAGCTTGAAGTAGTTAGCACGCTAAAAGATGGTTTGCAGCTCCTTAAGGAAAATCCGAAAATACTTGTGCCATTGACAGCTTCAGTAGTTCTTTGGCTGCTAGTAGTTGTGTCCTCTTACGGCATCCTTGAGTTAGAATATGATACAACAGAAGAACTTCTAAAGGCTCTAATCTTGCTTTTGTTCATCTGGATTGCGGCGGGAACGCTAGGATATTTCCTTGATAATGCAGCTATAAGGGTTGCAGCAGATATTACACTGTCAGGAGAGACACGTCTAAAGGATGCTTTGCTGTTCACACTGAGAAAGCTACCAGCTCTGCTTGCAGCAGGCTTTATCTACATGCTCATCGTCACTCCTGCATCATTGCTCATCGTGCCAGGGATTTACCTTGGAGTAAGATTCCTCTTCTTCAACTATGCCATTTTAGTAGACAACGAGAGTGCTATAGGTTCGTTAAAAAAGAGCTGGAACATAGTCAAGGGTAACTGGCTGAGGACATTTGCTCTGCTGGCAGTGTTCGCTGTGATTGGATTCCCACTCGGGTATCTTCCTGAAATCGAGAATATGCTCTTGTGGGCTGTAGCTTCTGCAGGGATGATGTTTGTGAGGGGTTGGGCCATAGCATCTCTTACGCTCGCATACCTACAGCTTGCGCCTGAGCCAGAGAATGAAGTGGAGGAACACTCGACAAGGCCTGAAGAATCGCTTGAGTTGCAACAGAGACCTAAACCGAAGCTTGAGATAGAGAAAAGACCGATAAAGGATGAAAAAATCGAGGTGCTGAAACAAAGGAGGGGTGATTTTTCATTAAGTAAGGAGATTTCGCCAGAGGACAAGATAGAATCAGGAGAAAGTGTTACAATACAGACGGAAATGGGTAAAGAACTCGAAGAAGAAAAAAGTTCTGGATATGTAGGTTTTGCCGAACAAACCCTGAAAGCTCAAGTTAACGTAGTGACCGCTGGTACAGCAGAAAAGGAAGTCAACGGAGTCAGAATAGAGGGGCTGGGGCTGAGACGCAAGAGAGCTCGAAAATCTGGTATTGAGCATGAAACAGATAAAAACGAATCTCAGAGAGAAAACAAAGAGGAGAATGCAGAAGAAGAGAGTAGAGAAAATACTAAGGATGATGAGGGTTCTCTCAATGGTATTAGCATAATTCTCCGTAGAGATTAACCTTCCTATTTTATTCGTTTTAGAAGGAAATACATATATACTTCCACGTTGAAGTAAATACGGTGATAAAATGACGTTAGCGATCAGTGTTTGCGAACATGAATATAGAGATACATTGCACGAGGATCTAAAAGAGGATTTCAAATACGTTCTTTTTAGAGTTGTTGCAGATGTTAAAGTCGATTTTTCCCACTTAAAGGTCTTCTCGTACAGAATTTTGGATAGAGGTAGGAAATACGAATACGTGATGGATGCTGAAGACTACTTCAAATTCGTTCGCATCTACGGAATGGACTGCATACTGGAAGACGAGCTTCTTACGCCGAGAACTGCTAAAGACCTTGAAAGAATACTTCCCAATGCTGTAATAGAAGAATTACCGAGCAGAATAGTAATCTACGTGCCAAAAGACAGGATCGGACTAGTTATTGGCAGAAACGGATGGAAGGCAAGAAGATTAAGCGAGATAATGCGAAAAAGAGTTGTGGTTAGAAGCGGGTATTTGCTTCACTTCAACGGATTGTTTGGAAAAAAGGTTAGAGTTGCTGTAGAATACGAAGGAGCTGTTATTGACAGGTTCATACTCCCACTGCAAAAGTTCGTAATGCTGGCAAACCAGGAAGGTGTTTGCGTGCTGAGCAAAGGGCTGGGTTTGGGAGGCATACCTGACAGCTATTTGATGTCTGAAAGAGCCTACCAGAATCTTAGATGATGCTTAAAGTGATTATCGCCCTAGCTTTTCTGATATACTCGTCCATACTCGACTTAAAGGATAGAAGAGTTCCGAATAGGGTTTGGATTTGGATGCTTGCAGCTTTACTACCTTTTACGGTTTATGAAGTTACATTCAGAGTTGATGAGATTTTGTTTGCTGTTATCGGAGTTTTACTCGTTATTGCATTGTCGCTCTTTTTCTATGCCATCAAAGCTTACGGCGGTGCTGATGCTAAGGCCTTAATTGTCATAGCGCTAACTTTCCCTTTTTACCCGGAGATCTCTCCGTTTTTAATTGCAAAGGGTACAGTTTTGGCTTTATCAACCTTAGCGAACTCGTTGATCTTCACACCATTCATAATCCTTTTTCTTTTTGTAAGAAATGTTCTCTACGAAGGATTCAAGGCGTTTAGGGAACATCCCCTCGGATTTCTAATTGGATACAAGGTTAAAATTTCAGATATAAGACACCACAAGTTGCTCCAAATCGTAAGAAATGGAGAAATCGTTAATCTTTACACCGGAATTGATGTTGAAGGGTGGATTGTAGATGAGTTAAAAAAGGCAGGACTTGAGAAAGTCTGGGTAACCCCTAAGCTACCTTTCCTCGTATTCATAACAATCGGATTTCTAATTGCTGTAACTTTCGGAGATCTTGTATGTCTTTACTTCCACGTCAATGTAAAAACATAAATACTTGAAAGTATAAACTTCTAATATGACGGTATATGTGATTGAGGATTTAGAGTTTTTCAGGGAGTGCGCAAGGACTGCAAGGCTTAAGCTGTGGCGGGAACGGCAGACAGATAAAGGTGTAGAGATAAGGATGCGCGCTGGTTCGATTGGGTTTAGAAAGGAGTACGAGAAAGACGATCCAGAGCTTAAGAAGGTCAAAGAATTCATAAACCTCGAGGGATTTGTTCAGATAATCGATGTTGAGAGTGATGACACGTTTTTTGCATGATGGAATTAATACTATTTTTTACTTCAAACAACAATCTTAGAGGTTTTTAAAGGATCAGAATGGTGAAAAGAAAGTTTTCTGTAAGAAGATGAAAGAGAAAACAAAGACAGGAGCAGATAAATACGCATGTTTCATTGTTGGCGGTAAAATTAGAATTGGAACAATTGTGATTGGTGAGAGTTGCGGGACAATGAGAATAGGTGCATCAAAAGGGGAGATAATCGGTAATAGGGCCTCCCTTTATAAGCTTTCCGAATAAAATAAAATAACATCTCCCACAACTCCATATTTTTATCTCTTAACTCCAGAAGAGTGCCTCAAAAAAATAAACCTAAAAATCAATCAAAATCAA
>JARQZL010000133.1 GCA_029984855.1 Archaeoglobales archaeon
TATGCCTCGGAGTTCAACTATCATAACACACCACTCAGCAGGTCTCTTGTTATAGGCATCACACAGTCCGGCGAGACTGCAGACACGCTTGAGGCTTTGAGAAAAGCAAAAAGAGATGGAGCGAGGGTTCTTGCGATAACCAACGTTCTCGGCAGCAGCGTTACGAGAATTGCCGACCACGTAATCTACACGCGGGCCGGGCCGGAGATAGGTGTTGCTGCAACGAAAACGTTCATCGCCCAGCTTGTTGTGATATATCTGATAGCCGCAAAGCTCTCAATGCTCACAAGGAGCGAAGTTGAGAAGTTCGTCCTCGAGCTGAGATTGATGCCGGAAAAGGTTCGAAGAATTCTCGATGAACAGGGCAGAATAAAGGAAATAGGAGAGTTCCTTGCAGAATACGAGAACATGCTGTACATAGGCAGAGGTATAGGTTTTCCGATTGCTCTTGAAGGTGCATTGAAGATGAAGGAAATCTCCTACATCCATGCTGAAGGCTATCCTGCCGGCGAATTGAAACATGGCCCCTTCGCCTTACTTGGCGACAGAACACCTGTAGTTGCGTGCGTTATAAGGGATAACACCTACGACATCATGCTAAACAACATAAAGGAGGTCAAGGCGAGGGATTCGCCAGTCATTGCCATAGCAGATGAGAAGGATGAGGAAGTGGAAAAGTACGTCGATTTCGTCATAAGAACTCCGGAAGTCAGCATCTTCACACCCATCACGTACTCAACTGCCTTGCAGTTGCTCGCATACTACACTGCAAAAACAAGGGGTTGTGAGATAGACAAGCCAAGAAATCTGGCGAAGAGCGTGACTGTTGAGTGACTTCTTAAGGCTTACAAAATGGTAGAAAGAATAATTGTGGATCTTTTGGAATTAAGGACGAAACCTATAAAGCCTGACTTTAAATGCGAAATGAGATTAAATGAGTGTGAGCATGCGGTTTTCGTATGTGCTGCAAAAAAGAATCAGTAAGCAATATAAAGCCTGATAAACAAAATACTCTATGGAATTTCTCAAAAAGAATGCTTTAAAGTTTTTGAGTGAAGCAGAAGAAAGTTTTGGCAAAAAGGACTATAACATGACGATGTTTTTCATTGAACAGTTTTTTCAGCTCTCCCTTAAGTATGTTCTCTACAAAAAGTACGGAGAATTTCCAAAAACCCATAATCTAAAGCTTCTTTTTGAAATAACAAAGGACAACGAGCTTATTAAGTGCTATAGGGAGAATATAGATACTTTCAGGGAAATTGAACTATCTTACATAGCATCAAGGTACATGGATGTTGAGTACACTGAAGGAGTTGCGAGGAAGTCTCTGGAACTTGCAGAGAAATTTAAAGAGGTGTTGCAGCAATGATAGAATACTACAGACTTCTTGAAAAAAACAGGGAATTCTTTGAAAAAGCGATTGAGATAGCAGCAAAAATAGGCAGAAAAGCTGAAGAGCTGTTTGGCAGTTGTGAAGTTTATGTGGTCGGCAGCTATGCAAGAGGAGAATACAAGCTCTCATCCGATCTGGACATCCTTATAGTATCGGACAGAATACCGAAAAAATACAATTTTGACTGGTATTTCAGCGTTGTTAAAAAACTGACGGACGATTACAGAATAAACATACACCTGCTGAATGGGAAAAGGTTCAAAGAAGTTGAAAGAATCTACTCTCCAAGAATCAGAATCCAAACAAATTAGGTTTGCATTGGATATCTTAAACCGACAAGCTTCGGCTTACACCAAACGATAGCAGAGTTTAACAGGGATATTCTCAGATAGCGAATCAAAAAAGGCAGAATTCTCAATTAAAAGGTTGAAGCTAAAAAGACCCGATTCTCAAATCAGTTCAGTAAACGAAAGTTTCATAAGGTAAAGGGGAAAAATTGGGGAAAAGTTCAGCTTACAGTCTTGCCATTCTACAAGTGGGAAAAATGAAAGGGAAAAAGATGAAGATGGATATTATGTCGCCAAAGTTCCATCGCTGCCGGATGCCATACTCAGGCAAAAGAGAAGAACTTGGAAGAGGCATTCTCAGAGGGATTATTAAAGATGCTAAAATTAGCAAGGAAGATTTTCTAAAATTGTTGAAAAGGATATAGTTCAATTACGCCCAGATGTGGAACCTTCTATCGTTTTTCTGCTTTTAGTGATATGTTCGTCAGAAAGTAACGCAGTATAGCTTAGATCTCGTGCACTCATCAAAAACAGAGAACAGGAAAACCTGATTGGCAGCGAACCGGACATAGAAAAGAACTCAGAAAGCTGGCAGAAAAGCTTGAAGCAAAGAATGGAAGAGGCAAAACTGAGAGCTGGGATAAAGAGGCTAAGAAGGATTGGCTGAAGGGAAGCATGAGCTGAAATTCTGTCGAAAAAGTTAATAGTTTCACGAACAAAGAAGGAACATGGAAGTTCAGGTAATAAAGCAGGCTGTGAGAGAAGTTCTGCAGGAGGAGCTACCCAAAATCCTGAAAGAGATAATGTTAAACCTCATACCAGAAGATGAACCCGAAGAAGATGAAAAAAAGCTTTTGGAAGAGGAAACCAAAGCAGAAGAGTATGTGGCTCTTGAGGAAGTTCTGAAAAAGTATGAATAATGTTTTGCTTCATAAAAGGGTAGTAAAATTTCTGGATGATCTCACAGAGAAAAGAAGAGCGAAGATGCTGAAAATTCTTAAATCCCTGGAAAGCTTTCCGCTGATCAGAGCTGATATCAAGAAAATTGGTGATAGAACATACAGATTGAGATTGGGAGATATTAGAATAATTTTCGAGTTTGACAAACACAAAAACACCGTTTTCGTTAAACAGGTGGACTACAGAGGGAAAGTCTACAAAAAATGATTGTCCCGTTTTTGCAACAAACGGTCTTGAAGAAGGGCTCTGGAGTTAGAGTCAGAGATGGGTGATAAAGCAGGCTATGAGAGAAGTTCTAATGGTTCATTCAGAAACGCTGTTTTCAGCAATGCCGTTCGATTTATTGAATCACTATTCCTGATGATAGACTACAACCAGCTGAGATTAGAAAAGATTACAGAAGAGAGATTTAAAGAAGCATGGCAAATGAGGAAAAAGTTCCAGGATAAGCCCGACATTTCTTTTACAGACCTGACATCTTTTGTTCTTATGCAGGAATTGGAAATAAGCAAGGTTTTCACCGGTGATTCTTACTTCGGGAAGACAATCCCGGATATTGCCATACGGACTGGCCAGCTACACAAAGGTGTTACAAAAACCAGTCTATTCATAACAACATCTTTAAATATGGTGGTAGATATTATATCACAGCATATCTAAAGTGGGGTGAATGCGTGGCAGAAGAAGAAATGGATCTGAGGGGATTGAAATGCCCGCAACCAATTCTAAAAATACAGGAGAGGGTGATTAAATTTCCGCCGGGAACCATACTTATAGTAACAGCTGACTGTCCAACCTTTAAAAGAGACTTGGATATATGGGCGACCAAGACCGGAAAGACTGTACTTGAGTGTGTGAAAACAGGCAAGGTCTGGAGGGCACGGATAAGAATATGAACAGAATATGAAGTCTTGCATAAGTGTATGAACCATTAATGTTTTTAAGATTCCTGTTGAACATAGAACAATGTCAAAGTTGAACCCGCTCTCTGACTCCGGAAATAACAGCATTAACGCAGGTAGGATAACTTCTGGAATAGAAAACATGCTCATCCCGATTTATGTGACCTCATCCTCCGGCGAAATAATTTTTGCAAGTAAAGGGTGCGTCAGGCTGACGAAGCTCAGTGTTGAAGAACTCGTAGGGAGAAAGTGCCACGAGGTGTTTAACTCCGACCGCTGTCACACGCCAGACTGTCCCCTGAACCTGTACAAAGAGAAAGTTGATGCCAGCGTGGAAAGAGAATTGCACGTTAAGGTTGCTCTGCCATCCGGTGAAACACGATATTTGAGCGTGTGTCACGCACCAATCGTTTCAGATGGAAAACTATGGGGAATCGTAGAAATGCTTTATGACCTCACAGAAGTTAAGGAATCGATAGCCAAGATAAAGAGTATGATAACCTCGCTGATCAATGGAGACCTCACAAAGACGCTTCAAGTTTTAGAGCTTCACGAGGACTTCCGGGAGATAGGAGAGGCACTGAACGTGCTGAACATAGCACTGGAACTCGGTCTGAGGAACACTTCAGATGCTGTCAAACAGATTGCAGAGGGAAAGTTCAGTGAACTTGAATGGGACATGCCGGGAATCTATGCAGAAATTACGAACAACATAAACCAGGCCATACATCAGATCAATACAACTCTGCATGAAATACAGGATCTCTGCACGACAATACGTGATGGAGACCTGTCCAAGATGATCGATGTCTCAAAGCTCACAGGTGTTTTTGCAGAGATCGGTGAGAGCATTAACGATGCAATTAAACACGTATACGAGCTTAACAATCTGCTCAAAGTTTTATCGGAGATAAATGAGCTTGTTGCAAGGGAGAGAAATCCCGAAATTGTACTTAAAGCTGTGTGCGAGAAGCTCTCACTGATCTACGATGCTGTCTTCACCTC
>JARQZL010000134.1 GCA_029984855.1 Archaeoglobales archaeon
AAAAGGATGTAATAATTAATTTGGGCAGGAAGGCGAAGGACAGGCACTGGTTCTGGGATACAGAAGTTCTTGTTCTCGCTCAGAGGGAGGGGTTGAGGATCAAGGAGATTCCTGTTGTGTGGAAACATGGTGGAGCAACCAAGGTCAGGTTCTGGAAGGACATTGTATATATGTTCCGTCAGATACTCCGGATGAGATTTGGGTCTGAGTAACTTATTTTTACCTGCTGTTGAATTTTATAGCGTGAAGGAAGTGGAAGTGAAGTGTCTTGAGTCCCTCCTCAGTATTGCGGGAGATATGTACGGCCAGATATTGGAAGGGCGTGTTCCGGAATTGAGAATAGCCACCCGGACAAAGCGCAACATAGAGTTCAAAGAAGAGAGTGAGGTCTGGGTTTATGGAGATAAAAAGTCGATCAGATCGGCAAAATCTGTAAAAGGGGCGTATATGCTCCTCAAGATGGCCTACGTAATAGACTTTCTGAAAGAGCAGCTTCGAGCAAACAAATCTTCGACGCTCAGAGAGCTTTACTACATCTCGGAAGGATGGGATGTAGCGAAATTTGATGAGCAGAGCGAAAGCGACCGCTTAATTGAAGATTTGGAAATTTTAACATCTTTTCAGAGAGAACACTTCCATATCAGGCCGGAAGAAGATGGAGCCACGATAATAGGGCCGATAAGGATTCGGGAGGAAACGAGAAGGGGCGTTAAGGAGATACACTGCCAGGATGACGTTGGTGAGGGAGGGTACCAGATCCCGACGAACGTTGACAAACTCGAATTTGTCGAACATGATGCAAAATTCGTCATAGCAATTGAAACTGGCGGTATGAGAGACAGGCTGATTGAGAACGGCTTTGATGAGAACTTCGATGCTGTAGTTGTACATCTCAAGGGCCAGCCTGCAAGAAGTACAAGGCGATTACTCAGAAGATTAAATAAGGAGCTGAATCTGCCAGTTGTAATCTTCACCGATGGAGATCCATGGAGCTATCGCATCTATGCAAGCGTTGCTTATGGCTCGATAAAGTCTGCTCACCTTTCTGAATATCTTGCAACTCCCGCAGCAAAGTTTGTGGGCATACTTCCATCTGATATTGTTAAATACGATTTGCCATCTGACAAACTCACGGATCAGGATATCAAAGCCCTTAATGCAATACTTGCAGATCCCCGTTTTGATACGGAATTCTGGAAAAAGGAAGTGAGTCTTCAACTCGAGCTGGGTAAGAAGTCAGAACAGCAGGCATTGGCAAAATACGGCTTGGATTATGTCACTGATGTCTATCTTCCTGAAAAGCTTGCTGAACTTGGGATTCTGCAATGAAAACTTTTTAATTTCAGCAGATAGTTCCCTCTAAAAATGATCGTCGTAGCACAGCACTGCGTCGGATGTGCATTCTGCAAACTCGTGTGTCCTGAAGAAGCTATAGATGTTTTTGGTGTTGCAAAAATAAACCATGACAGATGTAAGAGTTGCAAGAAGTGCGTCATCTGGTGTCCGGTTGAAGCTTTAAAGGTAGTGGAAGAATGAGAATCGCAGTAGTAGGCTCTGGAATCGGGGGTTTGCTGTCTGCAGCTATTCTCTCTCAGAAAGGATTTAAGGTCAGGGTTTTTGAGAGGTTGCCTTTCATCGGGGGCAGGTTTACCAGCATTGAGTATAAAGGATTCCAGGTTTCAACTGGAGCTTTACACATGATTCCCCACGGGAGTAAGGGGCCGCTTGCAAGAACCCTCAAAAAAGCTGGAGTCAGGATAGAAGTTGTTAATTCCAGGCCTGAGGGAGAAGCTCTGTACAGGGGAGAGATAAAGGAAATCAGAAAGAAGAGTTTTCCCTTCCTGTCGAGACTGAAGTTTTTCAAGTGGTGTATCAAGAGCAGGTTCGGAGAGCTAAAGCTTTCAGAGATTGAAGCGGATTTAGATGATTTTACGGCAAGATTTTTGAGAGCTTTTTTGGGATGGTCGCTGAGCATCACTCCTGAGGAAATCTCTTTTTCAAAAATTTTACCGATATATCGTAATTTGCGCAGATATAAAGGGCCGGGTATCCCTGTTGGAGGATGTAAAGCGGTAATAGATGCATTGAGGGAGATAGTTGAGAGCAACGATGGGAAGATCTACAGGAGAACTAAAATAGAAGCAGTAAGGCCAGTGTCAGATGGATTTGAAGTTTGCTGGAAAAAAACTGAGAAATATGACAGGGTTATATCGAACATTGGGCATGCTGGAACTGAAGAACTGCTCAACAGGAGGTACTGTCCCCGGCTGGAAGCAAGCAGAGGGGTAAAGTATTCAATAGCACTTAGAGAGCCATTTATAAGTCACACTGGAGTCCTCTTTACTCTGTGTACGAGGAGGATCTCCGGTATGAATGAAGTTACAAATGCAGACCCGAATCTGGGCAGGGGACATCTTTTAATGGCTCACCAGCCGATAATTACGAATAATATTAGGTATGAAATAGCTCAGGGACTTAAGGATATAAAGGAAATCCTCCGGGGATATGAGTATGAGATTATTGCCGTGCAGTCCTACAGCGATGGATGGCCTGTAAACAGGGTCAAGGCAGGGACGGATATCGGCTTCAGGACTCCATACGACGGGCTTTATGTTGTAGGTGATGGAGCAAAAGGCGAAGATATAGAAGTGGACGGCATAGCGCTTGGTGTTGAAGAAGTAGTAGAGAGAATAGAGGGTGGTTGATGAAAGCAGTTTTACTCAGGGAGGTCACCAAGAAGTACGGGCACTTTGCCGCCATAGATAATATTTCACTTGAAGTAGAGCTGGGTGAAAAGCTGGCAATTCTGGGCCCTAATGGGGCGGGAAAGACAACTCTCGTAAAGCTTATAAGCGGTCAGACCAAGCCGAGCAGCGGGGAAGTTCTCGTTCTTGGCAGCACAGCATGGAAGTTTAATCCGGAGCTCAGGAAGAAAATAGGCTACGTCTCCCACAATCCCATGCTCTACGATGAGCTGAGTGCATGTGAGAACTTGGAATTCTACGGAAGGCTATATGATGTCCAGAATCTTGAAGAGAAGATTGCAAAAATCCTCAGGCAGATGAGGCTTTACGAAAGAAGACATGCGAGGGTTAAAACTTTTTCAAGGGGAATGAAGCAGCGTTTATCAATTGCAAGGGCGCTTCTCCACGACCCGGAGCTGATTATTCTTGATGAGCCCACGAGTGGCCTTGACATTGAGGGCAGAAGAGAGCTGGTGGAACACTTGATGAGAATAGGCAATAAAACGCTGCTTTTAACAACCCATGACCTGAGGGAGGCCATTAACTTGTGCGATAGGGCGGTCATACTCATTGACGGCAGGATTGTTGAAGAGTGCTCAATAAGTGAGGTGGAGGAGAGGTATATGAAGGTGGTTGGAATTGAAAGCCCTTGAGATTGCAAGGAAAGACATCACGGTGGAGTTCAGAACCAAGGCTACACTGAACCTCATGGTTCTCTTCTCTCTCGTAACCTCGATGATGTTCAGCGTTTCGGTGCCGGCGAATATCGCTGGTGACATCGCTCCAGCCCTGCTATGGCTGATTTTTATATTTGTTGGTATGCTCGGCTATGCAAGAGCGTTTATAAGAGAGGTTGAGCTTGAAACGCTTGATGGCTTGAAGACTGCCCCTGTAAATCCTGCAAGCATTGTTTTTGGAAAGATACTTTACAACATCACTCTCATGCTGGTCACGGAGGCTGTTGTTCTGCCGGTTTTTATCGGTGTCTTCGACATCTCAATTGCTAAGCCGGGCATCTTTGCAGGTGTTCTTACTCTCGGAAACATAGCTTTTGTAATTGCCACTTCATCACTGGCCACTCTCGTGATAAAATCCAGAACGAGGGAACTGCTTTTACCCGTTATAGTGTTCCCCGTAATATTCCCTATAATCTCCTCAACAATCTTTGGCCTGAATCTGGCCATGAACGGCGATGTTTCAGAAATTGCGCAATCGCTGGCCATAATAACTTCGTTCAGCATTGTGGCTCTTGTTATAGCACTTTTAACCTCAGAATATGCATTTACAGAGTGATTATTAGCTTCTTGATAGGGAGGTGTTTAAGTTGCCTGAATTACCATTTGCTTCGGTGGACAGGATAATAAGGAAGGCTGGTGCTGAAAGAGTAAGCGCCGATGCCGTGGACAAGATGGCTGAAGCTCTCGAAGATAAAGCAGTTGAAATCGCTAAAAAAGCTGTACAGATCTCCAGACATGCTGGAAGAGCAACCGTCAAGGTTGAAGATATTAAACTCGCTATGAGGATGTAAATTTAAATTTTCTTTTTTATTGAACACGGCAGAATGCTGTGATAGCTTTAACTACAAGGTAAACAAAAATGCGGAGGGAGGGATTTGAACCCTCGGACCCCTACGGGACTAGACCCTGAATCTAGCGCCTTTTCCTGACTCGGCAACCTCCGCTCACGATGATTTGCCTGTGGAAGATACCGGTACAACGAACTCGAGCTCAGTTTACTTCATAAAATCCTGTTTATATTATTTATGGTCGAAGTTCTGGAATTTAAGTTCCCATCTTTGCCCGCATTCAGAGTATCATAATGGGGACATGATGCTTAGAAAGAAAAAGGTTTATATTCTCTTAAAGAAAGCTGGGAGTTAAATGGAAGACACCGAATGTGAGCAGGTAGTAATTGGCCCTCCCAAACTCATAAAGCTTGCAGAATTGATTTATAAGGCTTTGCTCTCCAAATATAGCATAGAAGAGATAATGGCGATGGTGAGACAGTACAGGGACAAAATGCTTTTTATAGCAACTTCCAGGAATGCCCCAAACAGAGTAAGCCTCATTGTGGACTCGGAAGGAAAATACAGCTACTCCTCCAGTAAACTCCTCTTTATCCCCGTACCCAAAAAATTTGCAGTTCTTGAGCCGGATAAGCATTACTTCGAGCAGACTCTGAGGGCAAATGTTCTTCTTGCAGTTCTTGGAGCAGACAGTAGAGAACTTCACAGATAGATATCAGCAAAATGGCAGCAATTTTTGTAGACAATCTGACAAAGAGCTTTAATGGTTTTAAGGCTCTGGACTCTGTGAGCTTTGAGGTTGGAGAAGGTGAGATTTTTGGATTGCTTGGCCCGAACGGGGCAGGTAAAACAACGGCAATTAAAATTCTTGTAACGCTTCTTCGACCGTCGTCCGGAAATGTTAAAGTTGCAGGGTATGACGTGGTGAGGGAGGCTGATAAGGTAAGAAGAAAAATTGGTGTTGTGTTTCAGGAACCAACACTCGATTTAGAGCTGACTGCAAAGGAAAATCTCGACTTTCATGGAAGGCTCTACGGCATGAGCAGGGAGGAAAGAAGAAAGAGGATAGCAGAAGTCCTTGAACTTACAGGTATCAAAGAAAGAGCAGATACCCTGGTCAAAAACTTCAGCGGTGGAATGCAGCGCAGACTTGAAATTGCAAGAGGTGTATTGCACGAGCCGGAAATACTGTTTCTGGACGAGCCAACCCTCGGACTTGATGTACAGACGAGAAGAAAGATATGGGACTATATTGAAAATCTGAAGAAAAAGGGGGTTACAGTTGTTCTAACGACTCATTATATAGAAGAGGCAGAAAAGCTGTGCGACAGGGTTGCAATAATCGATCTTGGAAAAATCATAGCTCTTGACACACCTGAAAGACTGAAAAGCTATGTGGGACAGCTCTTGACAATTGAAGTGGAGGGAAGCATATCTGCATGCAGCATAAGCAACGCAAAAATCAGGGACAGTGTAATTGAGATGTCCGTGGAGAACGGTGAAGAGGCGATACCGGAAGTTGTGAGAAAACTGCAGAGTGAGGGGATTAAAATAAAATCGGTGAGTTTGAGGAAACCGACACTCGAGGACGTCTTCGTCAGCCTCACGGGCAGGAAAATAAGAGAATCTGGAGAAGAGTGGAAGTTCTGGCTCAGGATGAGGAGAAGATGAGAGAACTTCAGGGAATTTACGTGCTGTGGTTGAGAGACATCAAAAGATATTTAAGGGCAAGAAGCAGAGTCCTTGGCTCTCTTGGAATGCCTTTCTTCTTCCTGATTTTCTTCAGTCTCGGATTCAGAAGGGCTCAAATACCATCGCTGAGCTTAAAATACACGGACTTCCTTGCTCCGGGAATCATAGCCATGATAATTCTCTTCACCAGCGTGTTTTCAGGAATATCCGTTGTATGGGACAGGCAGTTTGGCTTTCTGAGGGAGATAATGGTGGCTCCAATAGGCAGGACATCAATAGCCATTGGCAGAATTCTTGGTGGAGCGACAACAGCGGTTATACAGGGATGGATAATGCTTATAGCCAGCCTTGCAATAGGTTTTTCACCGCTCCTTTCTGGACTGCTCCCCGCCACCCTATTCATGGTGCTTATGGCAGTAGCGTTTACGGGTGTGGGTATTGCATTCTCGACGCTTATGAGAGACTTCCATGGATTCCAGATTATAATAAACTTCTTCGTCTTTCCCGTATTCCTGCTTTCAGGAGCGATATTCCCAATTGAAGAACTGGGGAATCTGGCTTTTTTTGCGATGTTTAATCCGATGAGCTACGGAGTCGACGGAATAAGATGGAGTCTCACTGGCTACACCGAGATATCTCCAGTATACGACTTTCTTGTCCTCGGAATCTTCTCAGCTTCACTGGTACTGATTGCAAGTTATCTCTTCAAAAGGACTGAGGTTTAAGTTGCCGCCAAAACAGATTGGTCGCTAAACTCAAAAATATTTTATATTTGGCCACGTATCAGTGATGCATGGTCTTGAGAAAATTGAGGCAGGAAGCTGAAATAGCCTTCAGACACCTTGAAGTTCTTCAGGCTGTGCTGGATAACCAGCCTATAGGGATATTCAAGCTTGCTGAGCTTATGAACATGCCAAAGCACAAGATTCGCTACTCTTTGCGAGTTCTTGAGCAATCAGGGATTATAGAGCCCACTCAGTACGGAGCGATTGTTAGAGATGACACTGATAAGGTGTTTGAAGATCTCAGAAGAGAAATACATGAAATAAAAGAATATACAGAAAAAATGTGTGAAATAATCAAAAAGCTCTAAACTCTTGGGCTTAAAAGCTTACCAAATTTCACTCTACAACTTCGGCAAAAGCGTACTTTCTCAGAACCTTTGTAACCCGTATTGATACCTCATCCCCAGTCTTGGTTCCGGGAACAAATACTACGAATCCGCTCACTCTTGCTATTCCGTCTCCACCACTACCTAATGCCTCAATTTTCACTTTTATTACATCTCCGACCTCCACAGGAGGCCTTCTTCCAAATTCCTCCAAACTTCGCACCTCCGAATTTAATTTAATGCACTCCTTTCATAGACTATTTAACATTTTTGGCTGAATTTTCAATTCCAAAAATCCTCAGAATTTCTACGAAATCTCTCTCTCCGTATGTAAGCTTATATCTGCTGAGGAGTTCTCTTATCTGCTCAAGACACACTCCAAGCCTTTTAGCAGTATAAACAGCAAACTGGGTCACATTAGATGGTTTTTCGGTTTCACGGGCTCTTTCAAAGTCTACGAAGTAAGGGGTATCGTCTCTGATGATGATATGTCTGTCCGGTCTGTGCATTTCTTCCTTCTGGATCCCAAGTGTATCGAGAGTGCGACAGGCATTGAAGCATTTTTTGATAACGGGGGGTTCGAGTGCAACATCCCTGATAAGCTTGCCCTCTATGAACTCCATGGCAATCTCGAGTTTGTCTTCATCCCAGCAGTAGAGTCTGGGAACGAAATTGCACTGCTGCAACTTTTTTAGAAAATAAACTTCCTTCCCGAAGTTCAGCTCAAAGCCCGGTCTGAACTTCTTTATTGCTCTTTCACCTTCTACAAACACAATCGAGTGCTTGCCCCTAAAATACCTGCCTCCACTCATCTCAGCAATTATTCAGTATTCTCTCGTAACAAGGTAATCGGCAAGCTCTATAAGCAGAGATTTCGCCTTTGAATCTGGCAGGATATCAAGCTGCTTTTTTCCCATTTCAACGCTCTCTTTTGCTTTGTTTCTTGCATATTCTATGGCCCCACATTCTTCAAGTCTTTTAACGGCTCTCTCGATTTCCTCTCTGCTTGCCTCTCCCTTGCCGAATATTTCTATATCAACGCCGGATTCCATTGCTTTTATCATAATGAGTGTCTTCTTTCCCTCGACTATATCGCTCCCCCAGTCTTTTCCTATTTTATCCTTTCCAGTGATATCAAGAACATCGTCATGAATTTGAAAACCTGTCCCGCAAAGCATCCCGAAGTTCCAGAGAGCTTCTGAGTATTCATCCGTCCCAAAGAGGATGGCGGGTATTGCACAGGAAGTTGCTATGAGAACTGCTGTTTTCTTCCTCACCATTTCAAGGTACTCTTCTTCGCTTATTTTCTGCCTCTTCTCGAAGCTCATATCCATGTACTGTCCTTCACATATCTCTATACATGTATCGGCAAGCATTCTGTTTGCCCTGATAATGTTCTCAGCTTTAACGTCACAGAGGGTGAGAATTCGAAAGGCTTCTGCGAAAAGCGTATCTCCGGCAAGTATTGCCGTGGGCTCATCGTATGCGACATGGACAGTCGGAACTCCTCTCCTCAATTCATCCCTGTCCATTATATCATCGTGTATTAAAGTGAAATTGTGAATCGTCTCAATCGCCACAGCAGCCGGAATGATCTTCTCAGCATTTCCTCCTACTGCCTCCGCAGCAATGAGGCATATAGCAGGCCTCAGCCTCTTTCCACCAGCGTTTATCAGATGCCTTGAGGCTTTATAAAGCCCCTCCGGCTCCTTAACTGGTAGAAGCTCTGAAATCGCCCTATTTACGATTCTTGCCCTCTCCAATATTTCCTCCTTCAGCATTTTATCTCCTCTGGCAGAATTTCCGGATATCTATTCCTTTAATCTCGAGCCACTCTTTGAACTTTCCTGAAACAAAAAGTTTAGCATGCCTCAACTCAGCAATTTTTGAACAGCCAGTCAGGAACATGGCAACTCTCAAACCATGAATGAAGTACATGAGCTCAAGCTTTACAGCTTCAGCAGACTCCTTTGCCGGCTTTAAAAATGGAAGAGCCGCACTTGCAGCAAAAGCCCCGATTGCAAGCGATTTTGCAACATCTAATCCGCTTCTTATCCCTCCTGTAGCGATTACAGGGAGCACGTCATTGCATTCGATGATGCTGAACGCTGTGGGAATTCCCCAGTTCCAGAAATCCATACCAACTTTTTTCGCTATTATGTCCCGGGTTCTGTATACCTCTACCCCACTCCAGCTTGTTCCACCCTTTCCGCCAACGTCTATGGCCTCAACTCCTGCCCCTTTGAGTTTTAATGCAACATCCCTTGATATACCTGCCCCGGTCTCTTTTACCATCACCGGAACTTTCAGGGAGCAGACTTCGCTTATTGTCTCAATGCAACCCCTTGCATTAATATCCCCTTCCGGCTGTATAGCCTCTTGAAGAAAGTTCAGATGAATTGCTACTGCGTCAGCGTCTATCATCTCTACGGCCTTTTCAACATAATCGATATTTTTTGCCTGAACGACACCTATGTTGGCGTATATGAATGCATTCGGTGCATGTTCTCTCACAACAGTAAAGCTTTCTGCAAGGTTTTCATCTTCTATTGCGGCTCTCTGGCTTCCAACCCCCATGCCAAGACCAAGCTCTTCAACGGCTATTGCAAGATTTCTGTTGATTTCCTTCGTTTCGGGATGGCCGCCAGTCATTGAAGCTATAAGAAAAGGAGCGGATAATTTTTTACCAAATATACTTGTCTTCATATTTATCTCTTCAAAATCTATCTCAGGTAAGGCGTTGTGAGCGAATTCTACATCTTCAAAGCCTGTATAGCCTGATTCAACCTCTTTTTCGAGACAGATCCTTATGTGGTCTAACTTTCTGCTGGACGTTCTCATCTCTCCCACCGTACTCGTGTTCCGATGCTCTCTCCAGCCAGAAACCTGGCGACATTTCCATGCTCTAAGCCACTAAATATAAAAACTTCTGAGTCTCCAGCATCGAGTGTGGACATCAACTTGCCCTTCATTCCTCCGGTGACGTCTGACTTGTTCGTTTCCAGCTCCAGAATATCGACTTTTTTTACATTAACTTCTTCAGCCACTTTTCCTTTCACAATAACTGCCGTATCACTTGCAAAACCAAGTCTTCTGGCCCTGAACGTTTTTGCGAGTTCTACAGCAATCCTATCGCCCGAAAGAACTTCATAGCCATTTTTTGCCTTTACCATATCTCCATGAACGACAGGAATAAACCCTTCTTTCACAAACTCCTCAATAAGGGTTGCATCAAATTCAAGTTGATCTGTCAGCCTGAAGAAAGTAAGTGGGTGAACGGGTATTGGGTTTAATCCCTCGCCAATCAGAGCTTTGCAGACAAGGCAGCAGAGTCTCTCACACGCCAGATGCGTGTCTGCAACACCTCTGATATTCTTTTTGTCTTTTGCTAAGCTGTACTTTTCTACATAAGGGTGACCAAAAGAGCCAACACCGTGAACTAAGATATCGGGAGGGTTTGTTGCCACCTCTTTTGCTATCCTGTTTACCTCGTCTGTTCTCACTTCGTCAAACACGCCCTTTGCCTTATTGGTTATAACAGTTCCACCTATCTTGAGAATACATTCAATCTTCAATTCTTACCCCCTCTCCTTCCGGTTCCACTATTACACCACCAAAAATATTCTTTACCCGCTGCAAGGCGCTATAACTTCCGACACCTATAACACTTCCCCCTCCACCAGCTCCAGTTATTTTGGCAGCAACTCCAAGTTCCTCAAGCTGCTGAATGATTTCATCGATATTCTTCGTACTAACGCCAATTGCCTTCAACATACACTGGTTTACTGAAAAAAGCTTCGAAAAACTTTCCATGCTTAAAGATTTCATGGCCACAGCGTCAATGACGTCAAATATTTTCTCCACGACTTCCTCCATTTCTCCCCTAAGCTCTGCAACTCTTGCAACCATTTCTGCTGTCACGGAACTTTCTCCACTGTTTACAATGAGTATCTTAATGTCTGGCAGGTTCAGCCTTTTTCTCTCAGGTATCAGCCATGCTCCACCATGGGTTGAGACAAATGGGTCTGTACCACTTCCGATTCCCTGAACGTCAAGCTCCACCTTTCTCGCAAGCTCGAAGATCTCGTCGTCACTCAGTCCTGCGTTGAACTCGGCATCCATTGCCTTTAAAACGGAGACTGTAACCGCTGCAGAACTGCCGAGACCTGAAGAGACCGGTATCTGGCTGTCTATTTTTATCTGGACGCCTCCTACTGGTTTTACTTCCATGAACCTTTTTACTGCATGGCTGACGTAGGGATGCTTTTCAAAATCCAGACCTGTAGTTGCTATAGGGGACTCTATCCGTATTTTGTTGCTTTTTTTGGCCTCAGCATAGCACCTCAGGTTTATGGCCGTAACCACTGCATGCCTGCCGTAGACAACAGCATGCTCGCCAAACAATATGACTTTCCCTGGAGCTGAAGCCTTCATTGTAATCCGAATGCCAGAAAAAACTTAAGTTTATCGCCTGAACGCTATTGCAGCATATCCCACAACACTGCTCTTATCCGCTACGTCTCCGCTGGTGGAGTACTCAACGAGTTCGGCCCTGCAGTTGTGGTTAACTGCGTAGAGCATGGCAACGGCTATACAGCCATATCCGCAAACACTTGCCTGCAGGTTGTATATTGTCCTGTAGTATCTGCTTATGTCCATTGACAGGATTGCATCTATTACTTTGGCATCAGCCTCCCTGCACCTGTTGTCAGGCAGGTAGTGGTGCATATCACTTGATGCAATGACCACTATATCTCTACCCGTCTCTCTTTCAGCTATCAGAATTTCCTGAACAACATCTCTTGCAGTTTCCTCATCCTGCATTCCGAGACAGATCGGGACTATTCTGAAGCCCCTGTATACATACTGCAGGAAAGGTATCTGAACCTCTATCGAATGTTCGTACCTGTGGGCTATTTCATCCATATCCACTATGGTCTTTGGCATCGCCTCTACGAACTCTGTATCAACCTCAATTTCGCCAAGAGGAGTGAGCCACCTATCTGTTGACACGGCAACCATGGAGCCATAACCTGTGTGGTTCGGACCGAGAATTACATAGGTCTGAGCTTTTGGGATTATGGAATAAACTCTCCCAGCGGTTCTGCCGGAGTACATGTAGCCAGCATGAGGGGCAATGCAGGCCTTTACAGCAGCATCGGGGCTTGGTCTGATAAATTCAGAGAGCATTGAAAGCAGTGACTCTCTGCTCGAAGGATAAAAAGACCCGGCTACTACGGGATGTCTCATAACTAATTGTTTGCAGGTTTCTACTTAAGCTTTTAGTAGTTACATCAGCATATCCGGGCATCAACGACGACGTGAATAACCCCGGGAGAGTAGTTTTTGACCTTTCTGAAGTTCAGAATCTTCACTTCTCTCCCCTCATCTCTTGCAGCCCTCTTTATCCTTTCAACAGGCCTGTTAATAACCGCTTCCGGCACGCTTTCGTGGTAGTGGATTATGCCTTCTCTCAATGCTCTGATTGCTGCAGGAATGAACTCGTGACACCTTATGTGCCCCATGATTACTCTATCCACTTCTATGTTTTCTGGTATCACAAACATTGAGTCTCCAAGAATTGGGACTATTCTGTCAACATGGTTGAGCTTTATGTTTTCGAGGAGGAATTTATAGGAATCTGGATTGATCTCGATTGAATAAACTTTTTCTGGTCTCGAATGAACACACATCGGGATTGAGAAGTAGCCGATACCTGCAAACATGTCAATAACCACTTCACCTTTTCCAAGCTTTGCCATCCTCATCCTTTCTGCCAGATTACCGGGGCTGAACATAACTTTCGTTACATCAAGCTTGAACAAACAGCCATTCTCTCTGTGAACGGTCTCACTCCCTTCTCCTGCGATGAGCTCAACCTCTGGCCTTCTTAACATACCTTTTTTACCCATGTCCCTCCATACGGCCTTGCAGTGTGGATGAATTTCGAGGAGAGTCTCTCCTATAAGAGATTTGTAGTTTTCGAGTTCTTCTGCTATTTTAACAAGAATCAGGTCTCCTATGATCTTGTATCTTCTTGGGATAAGATTGTGGAGGTTCTCTGGGATTCTCTTTTTTAAAATCCCGAAGAGGTCTTTGCTCTTTGCAAAAACTGGATTTTCCTGTTCAACGATCTCATAGGAGAAGAGGTGTTCAAATCCGTCGTATATCGGTATCTCGACATAATCCCCTCTACATACAACAAGTCTTCTTTTATCCTTTGCAGAACTCCTTTCTGCAACTTTTCTAACTTCTTCTGCTTTCTCCTTTGGAACTCTTATTGCCTTCATGTCTCGAGTTCTTTTGGTATGACGTGTATTCTTCCCAGGTATTCGAAGACATAGACTTCATCACCCGGCTTCAGTCTTAGTTGCGTTCTTGCCGTAACAACTTTCTGCGTCACCGGATGAAGAACTTCAACAACAGAATCTGCATCAACAACAACACTCATAGCGATATCCTTTCTTCTGACCACAACTCTGCCCTTCCTCAGATCCACACTCTCTCCCGTCTCTATTGAGACTCCCTTATCAAGTTTCGGGTTTGTGACCACAGCAAGCTTTCCATCTTTTTCCACAATATCTCCTTTTCTGTATGATGGTAGCCTGACGGAGTACGTGAATCTGTATACGTCCCTTCCATCTCTCCGTCCTGATAACTTTCTGCTTTCCGTGATGATCCCTCCAAGTTCTTCAACTATCTTTCTTGAAATCTTTCTGCCCAAGTTTCTATCACCCACGTAATAATCAATGCCCTCTTTTCTCTCTACAACTTTGCTGATGAACGCTCTCTCATTTTCTTTTTCCCTGAAAATCACGGTCTCAGCTATTTCTTTCACTGCCTTAAGTTCCTCCTCTTCTACGCTCCTGCCCTCGGCTCTTATCTGCACAATGGACTCGTAATACCCTCCTGCCTCTCTGCTGCATTTCACGCATAGTTCTTTCAGAACTTTTACCGCAAATGTCTTGCTCTGCTCCACTCTCTCTCCCCAGAGGATTCCGGAGATATTCACGGTTGCTGGCCGTGAAACTTTGAAGCCATCTTTAATGACTTCGACATTTATAACCTTAATTTCGGGGTGTATGCGAAGTGATGCACGTATCTTCTCTTCCAAGGCTTCTTCGTAGCTCGCATCTCTCCATCTCCCAATCTTGAAAAATCCGCAACGGGGACACTGCGTCAGATATATGGTACTATCCATCCACATTATTTCGTTCCTCTCAACGTAACATTTCGGGCATATACTCTTCTGGCTTTCTCTTCCGCAGATTGCACACTTCATCAGTCTGCATTCAACGAAGGGTATAAAAAATGTTGTTGGAGAACATCGAAAAAACAGAAATAGTCCATCGATAAGGTGTAGTGATGCTCATAGTATTTGTCTCGCACAGGATTGAGTTGCTACCCCTCTTCGAAGAATTTGCAGGGAAGTACAGCACAATCGTTCTTGAGGAGCCGAGAAGCGAGCTTAGGGAATTGCTGGAGGGGAAGATGAGTATTGACGAATACGTAAAGTGGCTTGATACACCGTTTCCCCTTTTCACCCGCTATGAGGCTGAACTCATTCTGAGGCTCTGCTCTGCAGGCAAAAAAATTCTGCAGATTGAACCGTACCTTGAGGTCATAGAGGGAATGCACTACGCCATTGAAAGAGGTGAATTCGAGAGTTACATAAAGAACGAGAGAGTTAAAGCAGTTAGAGAGATGGAAAAAAGGGCTACAGGTGCGCATCTCAGATATCAGGAGGTTTTCATGCAGCACAACTTTGATAGGCTTGTTGAAGCAACAATAGCATTTGCAAAGGCCGATGCTGAGAGATTCAGAATGAGGGACTACATGAGAGCAAGAGCCCTGTCAAATCTAAATGATGCTCTTGTGGAAGCAGGGCAGATGCATGTTGTCCTTCCTGAGTATCTCAGGAGAATGGGTGTTGAAGCTGAAACAATCAACCTGTCAGAAATTGCCGCCAGAAGGTGTGGAGTAGAACCTGCCCAGAATCCGGGAACCATGCTTACAATGAATTACATCCTTGGAGAGAAGATTGACGCAGATAGAGAAAAATTGCTTGCCGCTCAGGCTCTTGTTTATATATCTCTCATTAAGAAGGAAGAAATGCTTCCCACTTCTGAAAATCCATTTCCCCACCTGATAGACGAAATCAAAGTTGCGAAGTTTGCAGGCAGTCTGAGCTACGAAGACTGCAAGAAAGTTTTTGAAAGAATCTGGTTTAAAGGTAGAAAATGAGAGATTTTGAAGTTTTTTAAATTACAGTCAATCTCTAAAATCACTACCCCATAACACAATTCAATCAAAACTTATTTATCTTCAAAATTAATATTCAGCATGCCTAGAAAGCCTAGAGTTGTTAAACACATTCCGAAAGAAGAACTC
>JARQZL010000135.1 GCA_029984855.1 Archaeoglobales archaeon
AAATCGGTCTGGCAGCACCTGACAGTGGAGAGATTACGCCAGCGAACATGCTCATGAAGCTTGAAGCGAGCCATGGGTATGTTAGGACTGCTCCGAATGATGCGAGTATGAATACCAAGCCCAAGAAGCCTCCACCCTGCAGAGTGCTGAACTGCGTAGCGTACAAGGCGAGCTTAACAAGTCCAGCACCGATGATTGAGAATGCTGGCAAAACAACACCTAAACCCCATAGAAGGTCTGCAAGCTCTGAAAGTCTTCTCAAAGGTCCTACTCCAATTATGTAGAGGAAGCAGAGTATTGGCATCGCCCCAGCGACGAAATGTACAATTACAATTCTCAATCCGAGTATCAAAAAGACCAGAAAGATTAGAGCGAACTCAAGAATGCCTATGAGCAGAGCTGCGAGGATAGCTACTATTGCAGCACCTCCTATCGTTACCTCGACAAGTAAAGCGTTTAGCAGCTGGTCTACATTCACGTTATCGGGAACGACAATCATCAAAGAGAGCTTATTGAAGAACTGGACGAGCGTATCTATTATTGTGAACGAAAAGAATGCCAATGCTGTAGCGAACGCTATTCTCTTTATTATACCTTCAAAAAGGGATACGTTGACTGGTTGTGATGAGAACATTGTGTACAGTCCAACAACCACAAGAGCTAGAGGTAACAGGACTGAAATGTATATGTTGAAGCTTTCGGTCCAGAAATCTTTCGTGCCGGTTTCGTGGGGTGGTGGAATGTACACTAACAAGCTAATTATTGATTCAACCATCCATTTCAAAGCTCCGGCTAAAGCCTCCTTTAGCCTCTCGCCAAGCCAAGAAAAGCCGCTCTCAAACCACCCTCTTGGATCTAAGGCTGGTAATGCGAATCCTTCATCCTGAGCGGCCGCTACTGGAAGGATTATCGGGAGCATTAGCAGTAGAAGTACTCCGATTGTGATTACTCTCATAATATTTACTTACACTTCCATTTAAAAATAATTACGTCGAAGTGGAAGTGGATATATACTACTCTTAATCGATTCAAACAATGATTATTGTAGTTATTATCATATTGATGTAGGATAAAAATCGAAAGAAAAAAACAGGAAATGCATCCACCCTCTATGTATCGGCTTAATAAGTTGGTGCATGTTAGAGCCGTTAGAAATATACTACCAATTCTGCTCTTGATAGCAATTCTGACAGTGCCTGCTGGAGCAAGCGAGGCAAAGAACTGGACAGTGATGGTATATATGGATGCAGACAACAACTTGGAGGACTTCGCAATACAGAACTTCCTGCAGATGTCCTCAGTCGGCTCGGACAACAACGTCAGCATCGTCGTTCAGATGGACAGAATAGGTTACAACACCTCCTACGGAGACTGGACTGATGCGAAGAGATTTTATGTGGAAAAGAACATGACGCCAACTCCAGAAAATGCAACAATGGATCTTGGGGAAGTTAACATGGGCGATCCGCAAACACTGGCGGATTTCGTTGCTTGGGCTGTGAAAAACTATCCAGCAGAGCATTACACTCTGATCCTCTGGGATCATGGCGGCGGATGGAGAAATGAAGTGAAGGAGCCGATAAAAGGAGTTTGCTGGGATGACACGGACAACGACCACCTAACGCTTCCAGAGCTTGAAAAAGCTCTGGCTGATGCGGAAGCTCAAACAGGGGTAAAGCTGGATGTCGTGGGCTTTGACGCATGCCTGATGGGAATGATTGAAGTATTCCATCAGATAAAGGACCATGCAAGCATAGCCATTGCATCCGAAGAAGTTGAACGGGCCCCAGGATGGCCATATGAAGCGATACTCTCTGACTTAGCATCCAATTCTGCAATGACTCCAGAAGAGCTCGCTGTAGATGTTGTTGATGAATACTACAAATACTACAACGACTGGTTTAGCGAGTTCACGATGACAGCAGTTAATCTTACGAAGGTTGGTAACTTAACCAAATCAATAGATAAATTTGCAAACGATTTAACAGCATCAATTCCAGGAAACGAGAGCGTTATAGCTGGAGCAAGGCTAAGCTCTGAAGAATTCTGCTGGGGATCCGATTACTTCGGCAGCATCGACCTGTACAGCTTTGCCGAGCTGATACACAGCAATCTGAATTTGGATTCGGCAAAGGCAGTTATGGAGGCAGTAAATAACGCAATTGTAGCTGAGAAGCATGGATCCGGACATCCGAATGCCACGTAATCGCAATCTACTATCCAAAAGCTTGGTACGATAAAACTTACGAAGAAGAAACGATCTTTGCAGCCGACACGTCATGGGACGAGTTCGTAAAGCAGGCTCCGCGTGAAATACCATCTGGATGGTTTAAGCTGTTCATAAAGGATGTATACATCTATGCACATGCAAACCAGAACTGCACGTTCAGAGTAATCTTCTACGGCAGCAATCCAGTAAGTGCTGTTCCAGACGGAGTTAAGCTCGGCAAGTTTGTTGGAATAGAAGTTAAGCCGGAGGGAGCAATCGATGAAGGATTTGTGCTGCAGTTCTACACAAAGGACGACCTGAATAAGATGGGTGTAAGAGAGGAGCAGATAATAGGAGAGGTGTACTGGGATTCAATTGATAGCAAGTGGAAGTTATGGGAGTACAACCTCGAGTTCACCGACTGGCTTGGCCAGTTATACATGAGTAAAGCTCCAGAAAATCTCAAAGGATCGCTGACAAAGATAAATGAAAGTGTGAATGAAGCAAAGAGGATCGGGCTCGACTTCGAAGGCTTCGTTTTCTTCATGCCATGGCATCCGTTTCCACCAAATCCAAGGGTGAGTGAGGAAAGAACGATTGTTGCCGTAGCGGCAACCAAGCTTGAAGACTATCCACTACCAATTCAATACCCGCAGTGGCTCGATGAGGGCTGGAATCTCGTGTCAATCCCAGTGATCCCGCTCAAAACAAATGCTACCGATATCCTCTCAGGATACCTGACAGACGGTATAGCGGACAAGGTCGAGGCAATATGGATGTACGATGCCAAGACTGGCGAATGGTACGGCTTCTCGCCAATGGCAAGGGGAGTTGGAGAACTCAAGGAGATAAAGGACGGAGTTGGGTACTGGTTCAAGATGAAGGAGCCAGCCCTGTTTACAGTTGTCGGTGTAAACGCCAAATCTGGTCCATACGCTCCTCCAGAATACGAGTTGAGCCAGGGATGGAATCTGATAGCAACCAAGGCAATTCTGCCGATATTCCCGGCTGACTACTTGAATACGATTGAAGGCAAGTATGCCAGGCTTGAAGGCTATCACAGAGCTAACGATGCGTTCTATCCGCCGAAGTGCATGGAGCCGCAGCAGGCATACTGGATATACATGAAGGGGAGCGGCAAGATTCCGGGACTTGCCGATGAATTCCTCGTCAACTACATAATGAACAACAATACGGAGTGGCTGAACTATTTAGAGTACTGGGCGATGAATGACAAAGAACACCTCGGATACACATACTGGGACATAGCATTCTGGTACTACTATTACTACGTCCTGCCGCGGGAGATACAGGAGTACTACTAACTAACTTTACTTTTATTTTTAAAATAATTAGGTGGTATAAATGAGAAAAGAAGCATTGGTATTGGTTTTTCTTCTAACACTAATATCAACAGTTAGTGCTCAGCCAATCCCACCACAGCAGTTTTACGGTTACGTCTTCGTTCAGGGCAACAAAACTGTTGAAGCTCCAGATGGACTGACGGTTGCTGCTGTGATAAATGGGACGGTAGTTGATACGGCAAACACAACTAACGGCAGATACGGATATGCCCCAGATGTTCTGAAGGTTCCTGGTAGTGAGGGGGACATAATTCACTTCTTCGTGATAGATTTCAATGGTCGAATGGTGGACACGAATCAAACTGCAGTCTTTGAAAGCGGAGCCTTTACGATGCTTAATCTGTCAGTTCAGGATAACACTCCTCCAACAGTTAGGGTTAGAATTGAGCCGAGCGCTGTTGAACCTGGCGAGGAAGTGAAAATACACGTTGAAGCATTCGACGATTTGGCAGGGGTTGAAAGTGTGAAGGCTCGCGTATACAATGAGACGTATGAAACAGTGATTCCAGTAATCAACGGCGAGGGTTCGTGGGTTGCTACAGGTAATGGCAGCTATTTAGTTGATATAATTACAGAGGACGGGGTCGGGAACGTTAAGGTTAAAACGGCTGGCGTAATTGGAGTTGGATACGGGGCTACAAACACCTTCACAGCTGAAGTTAACACTACAGCTGGCGAAAAAAGCGTTGTTAATACTGATGTCGTGAGCGTGGAGCTGAAAACAAACACCAGCGTAAGCGGAACGATAAACGTAGTCGAGTACAAGGAGAATCCAAAGGCAAGCGTAGGCGGGCTGAGAGATATAGGCAAGTTCATAGAAATAATCCCAACAATTCCCAAGGAAGCCGTTGAAGAGGCAGTAATTAGGGTGTATTACAGTGATGAGGACGTTAAGGCAATTAACGAGTCAACGCTAAGGCTGTACACATGGAGCGAGAATGGTAAATGGGTGGAACTTGAGGGAGGAGTTAACACTGAACAAAACTATGTCTGGGGAAAGACTACGCATTTCAGCCTCTACGCAGCTTTTGGCAGTCCAAAGCCGGATTTGACTATTAAATCGATAAAAGCTCCGTCTATGAGAGCAGGAAATACATACACTATCAACGTGGAAGTCTCAAATCTTGGTGGGAATGCTTCCAACATCAAAGTTGTGTTCAAGGTGGACGGCAATCAGATAGGTTCAAAGATCATAGATTACTTTAACTCCACTGAGACAAAAATTGCAAGTTTCACATGGAAAGCTTCGGCAGGCACTCATACTCTTACGGCAGTTGTGGATCCTGATAACACGATAGATGAGCTGGATGAGACCAATAACACTAAATCAGTGACAGTTAGTGTGCAATCGGCTTATACAGGCGGCGCAGGTGGCGGCGGAGGCGGAGGTGGGGGAGGATACTTAGCTCCTACTCCCACACCCACGCCAGCTCCAACAGTGACACCGACAGTGACACCAACTCCAACACATGAGGAAACGCCAACACCTGAAATGACACCAACTAATGCTACGACTCCAACTGCAACACCTACTATGACGCCGTCTCCAACACCCACGCCAAAGAAGTGGCTACCAATTCCCGGATTTGAAGCAGCATTGGCAGTGGTAGCTATTATAGCTGCAGGTATTGTTTTGAGGAGGAGATAACTTTTTTACATTTTTTTAAAGAGGTTGAGATTATGAGATTGATCTGCTTGGTTGTACTTGCAGTATTATTGCTCGGCTGCACTGGTTACGAAGAGCAAACGGTAAATACAAATGAAACTGTGAAGATTTCCGAGATAAAAAATCGGACTGACGAATACGTGGGAAAGTTGGTCAAGATAAAAGGTGTTTACCTTGGCTGGCATGGAAACGAAAGTCCTCCGGTAACGAGGGGTGATTGGGTTATAAAAGATGGGTCTGGGCAGATATACGTAACGGGAAAATTTCCAAATCTCGATCCGTACAGAGATGTGGGTAAAAACATAACGGTTGTAGGGTACGTAGAAGTTACAAAGGACGGTAGAGCATACATAAGAGTGGTGAAAGTCATTTACTGAATCTTTACCTCCATTTAAATTGGATAACTATAGAAGGATAAAAGTATATAGAAAATTAGACTGTAATTACTATTTCATTGTACTTCAACTCAACTTTTTTAGCTCTCCCAACACTTTCGAGCTCGACCAATCCGTTTTTTTTCAAGTTCTTTTACGTCCATGTAGACATTCTTAATATCTCTTCCGACCTTCTCGGCAAGCTCCCTTATAGATTTTGGCTTGTACTTCTTAATCGCCTCGAGGATTTGCAGTTTTTGAGGAGTTAAGAAAGAGATGTCGGTAATTACAACCTCCCCCTCCTCAACATCTATATCTGGATTCTGCAAAAAGTGCACCCAGTCCTCATAATCCATCAGAGCGATATAATCGTCTGGATTTCGCTCTACGTACCTCCTGAACTTCTCCAAACTACCGTACTTCTTTTCAAATTCCTTAATCATCTCCTTAGCCTTAACCTTTCTTACAAACCTTATCTGCATAACTCCTCCCTCAATTTTTCCAGTTCAACTTTCCCGTATTTTTCTATATGCCTTACTACAATCTCAACAACCTTATAGATGTCATCGTACTTTATCGGCTCCCTGTCCGAATGGATGTGCGGGTATCCGTAGTGGTAGTTATCTATAAGCACATTATCCTCCTTGACAACTACAGCCCATCCTTTCTTTGGTACAATCCTGTAGATCACTGTTCGCCCCTTAACTTTAATTTCCATATTGGTATTGACACATATTTATAATTTCTTTGGTTTTTTACCAACATAATCAGTAAAATAAATTGATCATATAAAAAGTTAAAAATTACAAATTACTCCACCGGACTTCTTTCCAGTATTCCCAGCAGCAGTACTTGAACTTCCTTCCTGAACCGCATATACACGGCTCGTATTTGTCAAGCTTCAGATTGCCGTAATTTATTTTGTAAAGTCTGAGCAGGTTTCTCGGATGGAAGTGCTGCCATGGATCTCGCTTCTCAATCTCCATTCCATGCTCATATATCTCCTCCAGATCCTTCAAACTCACAATGCCCCAACACCTCATGTCTTTGCCAAATTTTAAGACAATCGAGTAAAGTTCTTCATCGTGCAAAGATGCCATATACTGCAGCATGAAACACACAACATCCATCTCCACCTCATCACCTTCATCGATAATTTCGAAAAGCTGCTTCGAAAGTTCAACAAGCTTCTCCCTACCCTTCCCTTCTTCTTTGTTAATAATAAAAAGAGCCCTGTATGCTGCGTACCTTACCCATGGATTGTAATCCCTGTCTTTGACGATCTCAGCTATATCGTCGAAGAACTCGAAGCCAAAGTTTGCCAGCAGGTGATGCAGATCCTCAGTTATCCAGTCTCCAAGGTCGTACTTCTTTACTATTCGTTTTAAGGCCTCAAACGATTCCCTGGTTTTCATTATGGACAGGATGAATATCGAGTGTATGAGGAACCAGCCGTCACTCACTTCGTCAAGCTCATCGATGAGCTCGGGAATCAGCTTCGGAGCGTCTTGCCTTTTGACGATTTCTTCTACCAATTCCCGGTTTACAACGAGCTTTCTACTGGCAAGCTCCCTCAAAAGCTCTTCAGTTCTCATAATCCCCCTCCTGTAGATGAGAGTTAGCATCTAAAAATCATTTCCACTTTTCAATCTCCCTCAAAGCAAGCTTATACACACCTGAGCTGAGGTACATAACCTTGGAAAGATCATCTAAGCCTTTAACCGCTTCTGAGTAGGATATCAAGCCCTCCTTTAGTCCTTCGATCAATAAGCCCAAACTTCCCCTAACTCTAACGCCCAAGCTTCTTGCGAAAACCCTTGCCGCATCTTCATCCAGCAACGCAGTAATACCGTTTTTGTAAGCGTAATAAACGACAGAAATTTCCGCTTTATGTAAGCCGGCAACTTCTGCAGCCTTAGCAAACTTATCATCAACGCTTACGTTAATAACCCTGATCCATCCATCTTCTATTGCTCTTTCAACCAAAAGGGCATCGGCGAAACCTTTCTCCTTCCCCCTATCGACAACCTCGTATTTAACTTCCATGGGTATTAGCGTATCGTAAAGCTTGATCAGTTCGAGTAATCCTGCTTTTGCAAGGTGTATTAATGGACAATTACTCACCGCAGATTTCTTCAAGCTCACGAATAAGCTCCTCCTCAGTGATAGGGAACGGAACGTTATGCTCCCTGAGCTTCTCCAGCATCTCCCTGTAAGTTAGTCCAGCAATTTCAGCAGCCCTCCAAACAGTTATCTTCCTCTCCCTTAAAAGTTCAAGTGCTTCCTTTAGTTTGAACTGCTGAATTCCTATCTTAAGCAGTTCCCTTATCACAGCAGATCTGTCAACACCCTTCTTCTTCACTATCCTCTCGATTTCTTCCGCAAGCTCTTTGTCGATCCTTGCGGAGATCGTTATCATAGTGTATACTAATTATTAAATCGTATATAAACTTTGGCCCCATGCATCTTACTATAGTTATACTAAGAGCCTGAATTTTATATACTTCCACATGTAAGGTAAAACATAAATACTTCCAAGTATTTACGGTAAAGCATGAAAGGTTTGAGGTTGAGTTTAGTAATAGTGCTGCTCATAGCACTTGCAGGAATTGCCAGTGCTGCAACAGTCACCATCGACATCTCAGCAGAGAACGTAACTTACGGTGATACATTCCAAGTGACTGTTACGTATACTGGAGAAGGCTATCTTCGAATCCTCGACTCCTCTGATGAAGTTGTATGGAGCACTGCTTTGAGCGGAAGCGGTCACGATGTTTATACGATAGGAACTACAGATCTCCTGTATCCTGGCACATACACGATTGAAGCTTACGTTGAAGATGCTTGGACAAATACAACCGATAGCAAGACGATTAACGTAACTAGCCCCACACCGGTCATCAGCATAAAAATGGAAAATGATGGAAAAGTGGCTGCCGGGGATCTTGCAAAATTCAAGGTATCCGTTTACGGAGCATCGAGTGCTGAATACACGATAACTGGTCCATATGGCAGCGTGAGCGGATCGCTTACAGTCGGTGAGAATGAAGTTGTGTTCAACACATCAGAGATACTGACACCCGACGGTGAGGTCGCCACAGGTGTGTTTGAGATCGTGGTAACAGCGGACGGATACGAGAAGAGACTAAGCTTCACAGTTGAACCGATCAAGCTTTTCATCGAGATGCCCTCTGAGGTTAGGGCTGGCAGTACAATCACCTTTGCCGGATCCACAAACATTGCAAACACGAACTCCCAATTCGATGCATCAACACCTAACAAGGTGAAGCTCAGCATAAGAGCGGGCAGCGAGGATGGAGAAGAGGTATGGAACGGTACAGCGTATGTTGTTACTGGAAGATTCGAGTTCAGCATTCGCATACCCCTGGACGCTGAAGGAACGTATTACGCTGTATTTGAGGCAGAAACGGCTCCTAACGCAACTAAGAGTGTAGCACAGATGTTTGAAGTCCTCAAGCCAAAGATTGACATCATTGCAGACAGAACGCTTGTTAGAGGTGAAGAAGTAGAGATTAGAGTTGAAACTTCTCTCCCCGCTGGCGCTGGTATAGCCTTGGAGGCCCCATCTGGGTTGTTTGAGGGTGTCTCGTCAGTAATACTCAGCACCGACGCTGCCGGAGTGGCAAAGACGACGTTAAAGGTTAGTGAAGATGCTGCTTTAGGCACCTACGAAGTTAGAGCTTACGTTGTTGCAAGGCCAGACGTTTCGGATTCAGCTTTGTTTAGGGTAGTGCTGCAGAGCCTTGACATTTCAGCAGACACAACGAAAGTTGTGAGAGGAGGCATCATTCACCTGAACGGCACGACTACGGTGGACAGGGTTTACGTGTACGCTGATAGCGAGGTTTTCGAGGGTGTTGCCAGGCTACCCAGCTTAAACCTGCCGTTTAGCGTTGAGAATTACCCAACGAAGGCGGTAATGGTGAACAACGACACATTCAGCATTTCCTTAAAGATTAGCGAGTATGCCAGGGATGGTGAGTACACGCTCTACGTTTTCGCACCATCGAGCGACGTAATAAATCCTGTGAGCGATCCGATGAAGGTCATCACGATAATAGTCGACGATCCTGACTTCACAAACATAAGCTACAAGGAAAGGCTGCCGAGGGCTCAGGATATCGTTGTGAAGGGCAAGATTAATTCACCCATACCAGATGAAACCCTCGTGAAGTTCAAGCTTAAGGGACCAAATGTTAGGTACAGCGGGTACGCTGGAGTTGAGAGCGATGGCTCGTTCGAAATAAGAATAGACCCATTCCTTGGAGAAGAGCCAACTCCCAACAGCATGATAACTACCGGACTTTACTCGATGGAGCTAACGCTCGTCTACTTTGGCGAGGAAGTAGATCCATCCGAGAAGTTGATAACGTTCCAGATAGTCAATCCAGAGATTTCTGTTGACGTTCCAGACATTGTTAAGGTTGGAGAGAAGCTTGAGATAAAGATTACGACAAACAGGGACGAGGACTATCAATCACCGCTCTACGTTGTGATGGAAGGGGCAAACAGGATTTCAGTGTATCAGGTTGCCGTTAAGGGTAACG
>JARQZL010000136.1 GCA_029984855.1 Archaeoglobales archaeon
GAAGATAAGGAAAAGGTAAAGGTTGTGATCGATGTAGAAAATAGACGGTTGATCGTGGAAAAGATAGAGTAGTGAGTAATTGATAAGCGTAAAGGTTAAATTACAAAAGCGAATAGCTATTTACGGATACTGTGTGTGTCCGGCTTATCCCCGTGAAAGGGGCTGGCGGATGTGGGTCTAACGCCTGACGTCAGCCCGATGCTGTGGGGAGGGCAGTAAAGGTTACAAAAAAGATTACGTTTACAAATTTAACCTCTTTCTATTTCTGTTGCTTTCTCTCATTTTCTTCTTGATTGACAAGTTCAGCGCATGCCGCAGCGGTTATAGCCATTGCAAAGAAGTAAAGCAGATGGCCTGCTAGCTCAAGAGCTTTCCTGACTGTGTAGTCTGGAAGGGTTTTAGACGTGAATGACGCTATAATGAACAAAATAAACATAATTCCTGCCAATACAAAATTGTCTTTTCTCAAATATATAAAGCCCAACCCCGGAATGATGAAATTTAAAACCGCTGCTGTTGCCGGGTTTTTGCTTTTCATGATCTTCATCTCACTGGAACTGTATCACTCCCTATGAAGTAAGTTCCGTTAATCTTACCGATCACCGAAAGCACGGCTGTGCCCTTGCTAACCTTCTTATCATGTATATCAGCTATAAGGTTTTAGTCTGTTTAACTGACTCTTCCATTGACTTCAGCAAACTAAGCAAGAATAAAACAGAGAATATGAGCAGGACGATGAATTTGGTTGCGGTGCCCCCCTCGAAAATTATGTGTTCAAGCGTAAAAAGCGAGATTAATCCCGCTACTATACATAGAACTGCTGAAAATGCTAGCTTTAAACTACCTTTTACCACCTTTCTGAGAATTACCGATCCTACGAGGATGTACACAACTAATAATATAGAGCTAAGAGTGATGTTGCCTCCTCCAAAAAGATTCTCAACGAGTGTTGAGGAAGTACTCGTGGCGAGAATAAGGATCAGAACGAAAACGAAGAAAAAAATTCTCTCAATTATCTTCATAACGTTACCCCCCACCTCACATCTTCATCCACAGCACTTATTTCTTTCACCCGCTTCATCAGTCAGGTTACTCTCAGAACATCTTCACCTGCGAAGAACTTTCCGTCGATCTCTCCCACTATAAACACCGTAACATTCCCCTCCCTCAGCGTCTTCTTAGTTTCTTGCCTGTCGAACTTAACCATCATCTCTGGATAACCGTCGCCATCTCTATCCTTAATCTCTGGATCTCTAACAAAACCGTATTTAGTGTCATTCACAGCCGGGACTATTCCGTTCAAGTAAACGGTTGAGATGTTTATCTTGCTTACGTCGTAGCCTGGAATTTCTATGTACGCTGTAACCCACTTTCCCTTCGACTTCAGGTTTATCGTGTCTGGGTCTATGTCTACGCTTGCGTTCACAAATCCAACTTCGTTTATCTCTCCCGTTAAATTATTTGCAATCCAGCTTAGGATTGCTTGCTGAACGCTCATACCTTCTAATATTGTCCTGTTGTAGTTGATGATCGTTTCGTTCGGTAACATTAAAACTATATCCTTGGTTGCGTTGATTTCTTCATCGCTGAATCCGAGTCCCTTGAGCAAATCTACTTCAAGTTCTGGCAATCCATTCTCTGTTATGTTTTTCTTTGCATATTCAATGTCTTCTTCAGTTATATTCAATCCCATCGATTGTAAGTAATCTACGGCTGCTTCAGCTTTTTCTTTTAAAATGGCGTAATCATTCGTTAGGAGATTTAGGTAGTAGTAAGTTGCTATGAGTTGTCTTTTTTCCCACTCTGTGTCGTTCGCCATCTTAGCTCCAAGATACTTAGCCCATGCTTCATGTTGACTAATCCAAATATATAAGAATTTTGTAATAGAAATAATTATAATGAGACATAGAGATTTAAATTGATATTAATATATTCTTTAGTAGCAATAGTTATTTTAGTGTGAGCTTGTTGCTTCTGGAGTCCATGACAACTAAGGCGAGGAGCTTTCTTTCATTAAGATCCACGCAGAGCATCAAGTTTACAGTACGAAAGATTTTTCGTCCTTCTCCCCTCTCTTTTTACCAATTCTGATTGGTAGAGGTGTCCGAAACGACTCCTGCAAAAGCTGTTGCGTCGCTCGTCCTGCTGGTTGGCGGTCTGTCCGTTATTTACGGCTACCTTATTTTTGACGCGGTCAAACCAGTCCCTGTCGTGACTAAAGTCGTCAAAACGGCATCGGCTGGAGTTTATGACATCACAGCGTACGTAAAAAACGAAGGTAATTCCGGTACGGTTGTGGTTAAGGCCAAGCTTGTAGCTGAAAACGGAGAGGTCAGGGATGAGATAACTAAAGACATTTACATTGGTAGCGGACAGACGGTCAAAGTTCATTTCACTCTCCAGGGTGACTTTAAGAAAAAGTACGCAGTTGAAGTTGCAGCTACCGCAAAAAAGTAGGGTAGGATCTCGGTAAAGGAGAAGGCGCCGGAGTGAGCGAAATCTACGAATTCGCTTCTCTGAAGGCCGTGAAGAAGCTATAGAGGAGAAGAAAGCAATTAGACTGAAGAAACAGGGAATCGATTACACGCCTGACTATAAGCAAGCAGGCAATTCTGCAGTCATGGACAGGAAAGACAAAGAATTGGCAAGGCTTATAAGCAGGAGATATAATCCAATTCCACTGCCAGTCATAAAAAGGTGATGGGAGTTGTCAGCTGGTGCCAGTACTTTCTTCGTTTCCCTTGTTTCAAGCTTTTCTATGACTTTTGATAGAAGCTCCCATTTCTCGTCTCCTTTCACTGGAATGACTGCGCATAGAGGCTGAGTAATTCTTGAGTGAAGCACGAACACAATATTTTTTATTTAGAATTTGAAAATATGATTATGCAACCAGTGGATGAACTTATGGCTGAACTTGAGGAAGTGTTTATAGATGACGAAATGACGTGTGCAACTTATGTTGCATTGACGGTAACACTCCTTGAGGACGTGCCGAAAAATCTGATACATCTGATACCTTCGCCTCCATACGCCCCCAACCGAGAAGTTTTGTCGCGTGCTTTTTCAAAATTCTTGGGATCTCTTAAAAGATATCTGAAAAAGGTGTGTGACGTAAACTCGGAGGCAGAATCGCTGTACAAAAAGAATAAAGATTCGATTCAGAGACAAATAGAGAAACTCAGAGAGGATACACTAAAAAAGATTGAGAACGTGAAGTCCAAGTATTCAGAACAGTACCATGAACGGAAAATCGAAGAGCTTAGAAAGAGGCACGAAAAAAGTGAGGAAGGTCTAAAGAATAGGTTGCGCACTATTGAAGAGAATTTCAAGAAAGGACGCTATCACGAAGAGGCTTTGATCAGGCTGATGAATCACCAAAAAGCAAGAGAGGCAATAGAAAAGATCGAAGAAGAGTACTACCATAGGTTTAGAAGTGCAGCACTGGACTGCGTTGACATCGAGATTTTAGACCGAGAAGAAAGAAGAGTGCTGGTAAAATTCCTCAGGATGGTGAGAAGAGAGAGCTTTAAAAAGACGCCTAAAGGCTCGGTTTACATAACCGATGATTACAGACTTTCAGAACTGCTTGATTTAATCCGGGAGTTAAGACAGTTGGAGTATCCGAGAAAAGTTTTCTTGCCCGCACATAATTTTACCGAAAAACTGAAGATAGCAGGAATAATACACGAATTTCACGTTTCAAGGGATCTGCGATACGTCATCTTGGCACCTTTCCTCGAAGAGTCGTTCTTGAGGCTCTTGGAGAGTGAAAGTGATATTATGGTGGATCTCCTTAAGGATGTGCCCATCAACCCTCCGGAAGTGAAAGTAGACTTCGAGAAATGCAAATCCCTCGTCGATGTGGTTTCTCAAGTTATAAGAGTCATGGGGTTTGAGGTCGTCGAGATCAATTCTGGCAATACACATGCAGATGTTGGAGCATACCGGCTCCTGTCTGGTCAAAAATTCAGAATGTGGGTAAGGTGTAAGGAGGGCTACTTAACAGCAAATGACGTTAAGGGTGTTGCCAAGTTCGTGTCTTCTTCTCCAAAAAAGCCCAATCTCGTGCTGGTAATAGCCGACTTTGCAGACCAAGACGTTATTGAAGAAGCTGACAAACACGGAATGTTTACTGTCACAACTGGCCTGAAAGCAAGCTCGTCTAATAAGAAGGTTTTGGCAGAGGTGATTTTAAACAGGCTCTCAAGACTGGTAGGTTTCAACAAAAATTGACAATGGGTTATTGCTTGAGGGAAATTTACGCTGAAATCAGACTGATGCAGGATTGAAAGATGCAGGATTGAAAGGTTGACCTTTTCTGATGACAATCCTCCCGTCCGGAAGCGTTGCCACGTATTCCCACCCTGATTCAAGGTACGAATCGATCTCTTCTGGCCTGACAACTTTCTGTCTCGGTTCCACGATCTCTTCGACTTTCACCTTTGTCTCGAGGAAC
>JARQZL010000137.1 GCA_029984855.1 Archaeoglobales archaeon
GAAGATAAGGAAAAGGTAAAGGTTGTGATCGATGTAGAAAATAGACGGTTGATCGTGGAAAAGATAGAGTAGTGAGTAATTGATAAGCGTAAAGGTTAAATTACAAAAGCGAATAGCTATTTACGGACACTGTGCGTGTCCGGCTTATCCCCGTGAAAGGGGCTGGCGGATGTGGGTCTAACGCCTGACGTCAGCCCGATGCTGTGGGGAGGGCAGTAAAGGTTACAAAAGCATAATTGGCAGAATTTCTCTTCTCAATTTAAAGTCGTGATCCAGCACAGCAAGAAGCCTTTTCTCCCCCAGAGCCTCGATTATCCTGTCAATTACGTTGCTCTCTTTCTCCAGCATGTTCTCTTTCTTCAGCACAATGTGTAGTAGCTGGCAGATTGCTGGGGCAGGAGAGTTTACGATTGTTCTGACAACGTCTTCATCAGACGCCTCTTCAGACTCGAAGACATCGACAAAATAACCATAGTGCTCTGAGATGAATTTCCTGAGCTTTTCCTCGCCAGCCCTCTCAAGGAACTCCTGCTTTCGCTTCAATCCGGCCTTTGTAAGGATGCTTGCCGCTGCGAAAAGCTCGTCGAGAATTGAATCGTCGCTGTCGTGGTGGCACTCCTCAACTCTTTCGAGGATCATGCAGCCCCCCGCGTCGAAGCAGATCAATGTATGGTGTTCTCCGATCAACCTCCAGAACCTTTCTCCGTACTCCTCAGCTCTCTCAGAACTCTTCAAACGCCCCTGCAGCAGATCGAAGAGGATGTTGCCATCCGGGATATTTCCTGAGAAGAAGGCGGGTTTACAGATCTTTACGTAATCGGGATTCGCATAATCGAGATCACGTCTGCACACGTGAGTTGAAATCAGACTATGGTGGGATTGAAAGTGGTAGGATTGAGACCGTTTGCACACGCGAATCACCTTTGAAACGCAAAAATCTGTGGACAGCGTTAAAGAAACGGTCAAGGACTGGTAAACGAATCAGAAATCAGAATCGAAAGCAAAGCTACAGCAGGGCGGCGAGTATTGCATGCCTGACGGCAGGCGGAAGCCTGGGCAGCAGCACTTCTGGAAGCTTCTTGAGGCCCGGATCCCAGCCCGTGTACATCCTTCCGCCGTCTGTAACATACGCATAGTATTTGCCCTCCCTGATTGACCTGAACTCGCTGGCGAGAAGTTCTCCAGCCTCTCCTTCGTCGAGCCTGACGGCTCCACTCTCTTCCGCAGCCTCTACAGCCTCATCCACTCTGGCTTTCATCAACCTTCTCAGAACCTTGTACACTTCCCGCTTCCTTTTCACCCAGCCTTTTCCTCCTGCAGCTTTTTTGAGAGTGAGAACGTCGCATTTGCCGTTGCGTATGAACACGAGAGTTGTGTAGGTTGTTGGCAGAACAGCGAGTGTACATCCACCTGTTTCAATTACACACTCAGTAGCAAGTCTCACATACAGTCTTCTCACCTCTTCATTCTTTTCGAGTGCTTCATACAATCTGTTGTGCTGTTTTTTGTACCACTCCAGGACGTCATCAACACTCTTCGTTTCGAGTGCCTTCAGGACTTTCAGCTGCATGTCGTCCCCAAGAATTTTCATCTCCGATTTCCTGACTTTTCTCCAGAACTCCGCAACTTTGTTGCCGTATCCGTTTTCGCGATCGTAGCGAATCTCGTCAGTTTGAAGGTCATAAAAGACCGTACCAAAAGGGTGGAGGGCTTCTTTAAACAGCAGAAACGTTTCTCCGTTCCGGATCACATCCTTGACCGCGAAAATCTCCGGTGGCGTCGTTGCCGTGGGTGTCCCTTTCACTTCAATCCTGTACTCTATCCCACCTTCACCTTCACCTTCACCTTTACCTTTACCTTCACCTTTTCCGTCTTTCTCATTCCTCTCGCCACTATCAGCGCTGTCAGCGTGCAGAATTGCCCTGTACTTTTTCGAGCAGCTGTACGAAAAGTGGAAGTCCTCAAACTCGATTACTCCGTTCTCAGCCCTAACAACCTCGGGCAGAACGCAGTGCCCGAACCTGGAGGCGAGAAGCCTTGAAGCGTTTGCAAGGTACTCTGGATTGCTTTCAATGGAGCAGGTTTTGAGGTCAATCTTTAGGAGTTTCAGGTCACTGGAAAGAAAGATTATCCCGACCGCGCCACTGTTCACATTCTTCACGGAAAAGTATGCGCAACTTTTGTGGTGGTTACATCGCCTTATACACCTCAGAGCCCTGCTATTATAAGGACCATAAGGACCGCCACCATAGATGTCCAGTGCAAATTCCACGACTCCGAACAGCCTTTTAAACTCGTTTTCATCCAGCTCGCCCTTCACCTCCACCTGCAGGACGTCTCCATCGAGCTTAACGAATGCTTTTCCAGAATCGTAAAGCAGCATGTTCACATTCAACACCTCTCAAGTTGTCCGGAAAAAACAAATCCAAACAGCAAATCAAAAATCAAAAACCAAAACTTGCTCCGTGCATGAGGGCTGTTGCTGTCAGCCACGGCAGCAGAGATTTGTTTTCTACAGGGCTTCGCAAAGCAGAACCTTCTTGAGTCTGGCTGTCGGAACTTTTAGCTCTTCTAAGACTCTGGCGAGCTCCATCAGATGGTCTTTGTCCACTCCGAACGTTTCCGTCACTTCCGCATCGACTTTGGCTTCGAGAGCCGCTTCGAGAGCTTCCACCAATATGTTTATTTTTTCGGCAATCGCTTTGCCGTTTACGTTCGCTGTTTTGAGTAGTTCAACAAGCGCTTCAAGTGTGTTGTTTGCTTTTTCGCACTCCCCACTTCCAAGAGCCTCTGTCAGCTCATTGAAAAGAGATTCCAGCAATCCAGCAGTATCCTGATCCTCGTCTTCAGCACACTTGTCGTAGTCTGCTTCGCTGAGGTAATACAGGGAAACTGAAAACTGCTTGAAAAAGGGTTTCCACTTTCGGTAAACTTCTTCTATCTTCTCCTCTTCAACGTGTGAAGTCCAGTTGACGTCCTCAACCTTGTACTCTCCCCATCTCCCATCCCACACAAGCTCCGCTTCAAAAACTTCTTCCAGCTCCACTATTATTCTATACTTGAAAGATTCAGGAACGCCTGATTTAAAGGATATGTGTCCGTTGATAAGAGTTTCCCACGACATAGCATCACCAAAAATAATTCAAAAACCACAAACCTCACAAGTTGGAAAAGTAAGAAGGATGTCCAATCCTTGACAGGACATGCGTCTTAACGAACTCTTTTAGATTCTCTTTCTCAAGTGCTTTTCGGTATTCGGGATTGCTCGTTAGCTCATTTACGTGTTCTTTAACGAACTCGTAAACACTTTCACACAGTACGTCGAACTGTTCGCTGAGCTTTTTGTATTCCCTTTCAGCCCTTTTGTCACCAACTGTGTATCCCAGAAAGTGTGGCTTCGTCGAGAAGTGGCTGTAGAGTATGTCTGCCGCAGCGGTGTAAATTCTGTTGACGTGACACCATTCCGCTTCTCCTTCAATACTCTGCCGCCTGAACTCGGGATCGTACACGAACCTGTTTATGAAAGGATCCACCTCGTCGTCCGCGTCATCCCAGAAGAAGCACCTGCTCAACAGGTGTCGTTGCGTCTTTTTGAGTGCTACACCTTCCACAACTTTTTTCAACCTTTTTTTTGTTCCTTCAAGCTGTTTTCTGATTGACTTCTCACTCACCATCAACTTCTTGATTCTGGCCCAGTCTCTGTGTGCTTTTTTAAGCTTTCTGCGGGCTTCTTCGTGCTCTGGAGTGCCTCTTCTAGTTGACGAAACGAGCTTTTGCAGGCTCTTGAAGTCCGGCTTCCGCAGGTCGTGCGCTTTCAGCTCGCTGAGTTTTCTGGTAAGAGCTTCAATCGTCCTGTTCAGCGACTGAATCTCATTCATCTTCTCCCCCTCGGTCATTGGTCTAAGTTTGCAGAAGTCTATGCTCACGTTAAGCCCGCATCCAGGGTAGCAGCCACTGTCAAAATACTCGTAAACCTCGTACCAGCTTTTCTCATCCACTTCGATCTTTTTTCTGCTTTCGTAAAGGATCCCCATAATCACACCCTCACACAGCAGAAATTGAACCTCACAAACCTCTCAAACATCTGGCAAAGTAAGATGGATGCTTCCTTTTTATCCTCTTCAACCCCCTCCAAACCTCTGTGTTTTTGCAGGGCTGCCCGTTGATAAAATAGCTGTACGGCCTCGTCCAGTCCCTGACTCTGAGTATTGTCTTTATCTTTTTCCCTTCCAAGAAAACCAGGTATATCCGGTAGTAGTATCCAGCCCTGGACAATCCATGTACTTTCAGAATTTTCCCGTCTTTCGTGATTGCAACATCTTTCATCCTGAAGATTTTTTCAAAAAAATTCCTCGTCCAGGGTTTCATTTCTCACTCCTCCCATCAAACCACATCAGAACCAGCAACAGCAAAAACAAAAAGTTCAGACAAACTTATAACTTATTATTCAACCAGTAATGCTCAAATCAACTCCGATCTCCAAAACAGCCGCTGAAACCTCTTTAATAGAGTACGTATCTCCATCGACTTCAACCATCATGTCTTCTATCTTACCAGCATACTTTTCCAAAAACACTTCAAATATTTTCCACTCTTTGTACGTAATTACGACGTCTTCCCCCCTCAAAATCCTGGAAAAGAGCTCATCGGCTTTTTTCTCAATTTCTTTTATACTTATGGGTTTTATTATAACTGCCATTTCAACCACTCCCCAATTATTTCGTGATTAAAAATATGTGTTAAAAACCACAAAAACCACGGAGATCAAATCAATTCAGGAAGAACAAGTGTTTTGAGCTTTCCCAACGCGTTGTAGCCCTTCAGTATGACGTCCTTTGTGTAGTCATTCAGGATGCTCTCCACTGTTGGTTTAAACTCCACAAAAGCCCCTTTGCCGTCCTCGAGGATCCACCTTTTCGCTTCGATCTTTCCAGCAGCGATAAGCAGGAGAAGCGCTGAAGCCACCGCCTCTGCGTCGGTTCTGGCGTGCATCGTTCTGATCTCCTTCTCGAGATCCTCCGGAATCTCTGCAACCACGACATCACCGTTACAGCTCGGACAGTAAATCTCCTGAACCGACTCGGATTCTTTTCTCCCGAAAAAGCTGTAGTGTTTTTGAATCCATGTACCGTATCCGGGTTCTAGGCAGGAGGGGCAGAAGTAAACTCTCCGTTTTCTTCCCGAGTAGGCTATGTGCTGGCACTCAGGGCACTCCCACTTGATTTCCCCGAACTGTCTCCCTGCTTCTTTCATTTCCGACCCACACCTCTTGCAGTTCATCTTCACTCACCGGCCAGATTGAACAGCCATAAGCTTGCACTTCATAGATTCTCTTTCCAGGAGTCCCTCTCTCCCCTTTGTAGATTCCCCCTGAACAGGAAATTAAACGGCATCCGCTAGAACTTCAGGATGTTTTCTGACAACTGATTCGATCCACGACGCAACGTCTTTGATTTCATCCCACACTTCTGTCTTTGAGAGGAGCCTGATTGAGTTTACGACCGCTTTCACGTCTTT
>JARQZL010000138.1 GCA_029984855.1 Archaeoglobales archaeon
ACACACGAGCTCTGCAATACTTTTATAAATCCTTTTTAGCTTGCGATGAGAGTAGTAGTATGAAGTTTAATTGTGATGGAGGCGATAGTAATGGAGTTCAAGGTCGTCATTTCAGATCCGGGAACGGGAAGAGCTTATCAGAGAGTTGTTAGTGGAGCGAATGCTAACAAACTTGTGGGTAAAAAAGTGGGAGATGTTATAAACGGGACACTGGTAGAACTTCCGCCGGATTATGAGCTTCAGATCACGGGCGGGAGTGATAGGGACGGAATTCCTATACGTCCGGACATACCAGGAAGTGGAAGAAAGAAAATCCTCCTTTCCGGTGGAGTCGGATTCAACCCCCGGGAGAAAGGATTGCGGAGAAGAAAGCTTGTGAGGGGAAGAGCCATCAGCAGGGACATCGTGCAGATAAACATGAAGGTTATAACTTCTGGCAAGATCCCGCTGGAGGAATTTTTCAAAAAGGCAGAACAGTAAGACCATGGGAATCCTCGAGGATAAGAAAAGGGCGAGGATTTTTTACAGGTATTTCTCCAGAGTATATGACAGGATCAATCCCTTTTTCTACTCTGATGAGATGCGAAAAACTGTAGTTGATATGGCCGGAGTGAAAGAACGTGACTTCATTCTCGAAGTAGGCTGTGGAACTGGCTTTACCACTGCTGAGATAGTGAATAGAGCTGGAGAGGAGAACGTTGTTGCTGTTGATTTAACTCCAGAGCAAATGAAGAAAGCAGTTGCAAAGTTCTCTAATACCGTTTTTATGAGAGGAGATGCAGAAAATCTTCCTTTTAAGGACAATCTCTTTGATGCGGCTATTTCAGCAGGAAGTATTGAATACTGGCCAAATCCCCAGAAGGGCATTGAAGAGATGGTGAGAGTTACTAAAAGTGGAGGAAGAGTGGTTATACTCGCTCCCCGCAAGCCTGACAGCTTTCTGGCAAGAAGGTTTGCGACATCAATTATGCTTTTTCCCTCAACCCAGCAGTGTGTTGCTTGGTTTGACAAGGCTGGGCTTGAAGACATAAGATATGTGGAGATGGGTCCGTACTCCTTCTGGAGCAAGCTCGTAGTGATTATATCGGGGAGGGTACCCTGAACTGCAGTCGTATTGAGATGAGCCATTTTGATTAGCTCGAAAAGTTGGGTGATTATAAGGCGATTATAGGCGATTATAGATATGGATAGCTACATATACCGGGCTTTTGGATGCTGGTAGGCATGGAGGTAAAGCCCGCAATTCTGGCTCTCATCATCTGCATAGTTGCAGGCGGAGTTGCACTGGAATATACAGACGAGCTTGGCGTGGGTAAGGAAAACGAATCCTGTGTATTTCCACACCAGATCTCACAGTGGGATTCGGCTGTTCTGCTTAAGATAAATCCCGGTATCCTGAACCCTCATCTGAATCCAGTTTTTAAAGTGGCTACACACTTTGGGAGCACACTGGCAGTTGCAATCTTTGCCTTCCTTCTATACGTTGCAGGATACAGAAGGGAGGGAATACTGGTTTTGGCTACAGTTGTCATTGGTACGTTAATACTCGCCCCGTTGAAAATAGTCATCCACCGCCCCCGCCCGTATCTGACACTCCATGAAGTCGTACCTCTCGAGAAAGAAGCGGGAATGAGTTTTCCAAGCGGACACTCTACAAGGGCGTTCGCTCTTGCAGCTGTTTTATCTGATGGCTCCGTTAAAAAGCTGGCTCTGTACAGTTACGCAGCTCTGATTGCCTTCAGCAGGATGTATATTGGTGTCCATTACCCGCTTGATGTCATCGCTGGCGGTTTTATTGGCTGGGCTGTTGGGAAATGCACACTCAGAATAGAAAACAGAATATTTTCTCTTGTTGGTAAAATGCGGAGTATGCGGAGTGGCATTGGCATCAAATATCGATAATAGATAAAATTCAAATAAATTCAATAAAACAGAATAAATCACTTGGCATAGAAGAAAACGCATTTAAAACCTTCTTTTGCCTCCCACTCGAAAGATATTGATTTACTTTCCCTGCCCCTCAGTTCTACGCTCTCCCGGTGTATTTCATATTCAGATGTCAGATACTCCTTCATCTGCCTGGGAGATATGATTATCTCAGGAGCCCAGTAAAACACAGCGGTAAAGTTGCAAGCCTCGTCACCGGTGTTGGATATCGTTGCCTCGATTCTGACTCTCTCCCCCGGCGATGGCACCGGATTTGAGAATTTTATGCTTTCAGCAACTAACTGCAAGTTCTCACCGAACGCTTTCTCCATGCGAAGTTTAAAAAACTTTTGAAACACTGGCTCATTGGAGGCAGAGACATGTGGATACGTCTTGGTAGATACGAGCATGATGATGCAATGGAATTGGTCTCCTGGCTGAAAAAATCGAAAATAAGGTACGAGATTAAGTCCTGTGTCGACTGGGGAATCAGGGAGAGGTACTATGTAAAGGGAAGACTGAGTGAGCTGAGAGGCGTCGGTAAAGAGGTGGAAGAGTGGGAAAAGTGCATTCAGACAATTAGAAAGCTTTTAGCAAAGCCTGTAGGAGTCAAAGAGTTTGAGGAAAAGTTGCTTTCGGAGGTAAATCCTGAAAGGCATGCTTTCGTAAAAAAGTGCCGTGAAATTATGGGGGGAAAAATAGATTTTTCAAAGCTCGAGGAGACAGGTATAACCGCCTATACTTTTGTAGAAGCCTTTTGGGGTGAGCACAGCTTTATGCTTGAAGTATTTGATATGCTCAGGATGAACGGACTCGAAATCAATGAAGTCATAAAAGGAGAGCTTCCAGAAGATCCTCAACTCATAGTTGAGCTCAGAGAATACAGGGATGGGGCAAAAACACTGTACGAACTGGAACTATTTAAGGTGTGGGAAGTTTATGTTGACACTCTGAGCGTGACTGAGGGGTTTGATGAGGAGTTCAAGGTACGCTACTGGGACGAATTCATCCTTCTTGCCTCAACTGCGAGTTTGCTGAGCAGTTATATCTCTTCTCTTTCTGAAAAACAAAAATCGACTATTGATGAACTCAAAACTCTGGAGAAGGGGTTTATAGGTGGTGAAATGATAGACGTTGCGATAGAAGCAGACGGCCTGACAGAGGAGATAATTAAAGCCCTTGAAGAGGCCGGACTGGTGAGAAGGAAGGAGGACACGGTTGTATGGAGGGGATAAGGGTATTTCTCGCGGCCCCCTTCTTTAGTCAGGCAGAGAGGGAGTTTAACAGCAAAATTGCTGGATTTCTTCGTGGAGAGGGATTTGAGGTGTGGATGGCTCAGGAAAACCCGTTCATATCAGGCGGAAGCGAGGAAGAGAAGAGGAGAATCTTTGAGATGGATCTATCTGCGTTAAAGGGCTGCAATGCAGTTGTTGCTGTCCTCGACGGCGAGTGTGTGGATTCAGGGACTGCCTTCGAGCTCGGCTATGCTTATGCGATTGGAAAGCCCATTATAGGGATAAAGACGGATTACAGAACATTTTCGCCAGTAGAGGAGCTGAATCTCATGATTGAGGTTGCCGTAAGACTGATAAAGGCTTCAACTTTTGAAGAGATGAAGGAGAGGCTGCTGGAGGCTTTGAAAGATGTTGAGCCTTGAGCAGGCGTTAAAGCTAAATCCCGGATTGAATCCAAAGCTTTTTCTCCCCTCACCGGAAGACGTTCTCAGAATTCTGGATGAGGAGCCGGTTAAGGGCTGGCTGGAGTTCATTGCCAATGAGCATGTGGCACCTGAGAAGCAAATACTTCTGCTCGTTCCATGCACGGCTAAAAAGCCCTACGATCCTCCCCGCGATGAACTGCATCGCAGATTGCTTGAACTTGAGAAAACGCATGACATTTATCTTGTTTCGGTTTCCGAACCCCTCGCTTTAGAGCCGAGAGAATACTGGGACTTCCGCTGGAGGGGGCACAATCTGATCTATGATGCTCCCTTTTTCCCGTGGATTGAGCGCTACGGGTATAAGTGGAGTGATGAGATAGCTGAAAAGGTGTGGAAAAGGCTTGCTGATATCGCAAAGGCATGGCAGGAGAGAAATCGCTTTGAGCGGGTTATTTGCTTTGCAACCCCCGGTTCGGGTTACAGAAGGATAGTGGAGAAGATGCACATTGATGTATTCGTTCCGGATTTTGAGCCGGACGTTGAGGTGAGCTATGAGGAGAACACGGATTTGATTTACACCCATCCTGACGTCTGGAGGAGTTTGCTGGATGCGCTGACCTTATGATCTCATGATTATTTGGAAATATCCACATTTTTCTGTTCGGAGATATATTCCTCACTACTTTGCTGGAGGCAATGTGCGATACTTCAGGCTTTGGGCTGCTACACCGGAGCCGAAAGAACGATGGAACAACTAAAAAGTGCAGCCACTCTAACCATAGAGAGCGCAGCTAAAAAGGGAGACGAGATCGAAATAGTCGTGAAGGTTGAAAACAAAGCCGGACACAAGTTCCCGACTGGTTTTCCATCGAGAAGGGCATGGATACATTTGAAGGTTGTTGATAAGGATGGAAACGTGGTATTCGAGTCCGGAAAGCCGAACGATGGCCGCATTTCTGGATGCGATTCGGACGAAGGAAAGGGCTACGAGCAGCATTACGACGTAATAACGAGGAGCGATGAAGTGCAGGTATACGAATCGGTGATGGTGGATACGGAAGGGCAGGTTATCTGCAAGCTGCTGAAAGGAGCGAGGTACATCAAAGACAACAGACTGCTTATGGCTTTGAAAAGACAATAGCAGTATCGCCGGCCGAAGCTGTCGTAGAATAATTTGCTAATTTTTACTTTTTTGTCGAAGTGAAGAACCTAAGTCTCTGTAATGTCCTCTAGGTCATAGATCAAATAACCAAGCTCTATTAACTTCTTCTTTCCATCAATCTTCCTCGCTATTAGTCCATATTTCTTTTCCCCGCCCATTCTAACTTCTTTGGCCTTTTTCTCCAGTTCTCGCAGAATTCTCGCAGCTTCTCCATAACTCAGGTCTTTCCATTTTACCTCGAAAAAGTACGTTTCCTCTCCCAGCCCAACAAGGTCTATTTCAACGTCTTTATACCACCACTTGCCCACCGGACATCTCAGCTTAGAACTCAAAAACTCCGCTGCAACGTCTTCAAAAGCCTGTCCCACGAAGGCGTTGAACTGATCTTTTATAAGATCCAGAACGTAATCAATCTCGTTCATCTCAAGAAAGCTCCTGTTGGGATACACGTATCTGAACCAGAATCTGTAGAAGTTATCTGCAATTCTGTATATTGCCCTTCTCGACTTCTTTTCCGTGATAGGGATTATCCTTTTAATAATTCTGATTCGCTCCAGAGTCATCAAATACTTGGGAAGCTTGTTCTGTGGAACTCTGCTCTTGTCTGAAATTTCTCCAAATCTTGTTGCTCCTTCTGCAATGGCGTTGAGAATTGCAAAGTAGCGAGAGTAATCTTTGAACTCCTCAAAAAGCAGATTCATCGGCTCGTTGTAAAGAAAGCTTGTTCTGCTCAGAATCTTATTTTTAATGTTCGTCATGATGTCCGTGTCGTCTTCAAACTCTTCCAGATACCTTGGCACTCCACCAAGAACTGCGTAAACTTCTACGAGCTCCCTTGCGGAGTAGTTGGGAAAGAACTCCTTTATATCTGCGAATTTCAACGGTTTTACTTCCAGTTCAGCTGTTTTTCTGCCATAGAGTGCACTTCCATAGCCCAGAGAAATTTTGTAAATAGTCGAAATAGTAGAGCCGCAGAGGATCATCATTATTTTCGAGTTCTTGAGAACTTCCCACCACCTCTGCAGTATGGTTGGGAAGGCTTTGTTCACCCTGTACAGGTACTGGAACTCATCTATAACGACTACGACTCTTTCATCCACTGCGCTCAGAAACTCAAAGAAGTCATCCCAGTTATCGAATCTGACAAAGCGGTACTGTCTCGAAACCACTCTGGAAAATGAATCCAGAATGTTCTCGGAAACGTCTGCAATCAGATAAATGTGCTTTTTATCCTTAACGAACTCCTGAAGTAGTCTCGTTTTCCCTACTCTCCTTCTTCCGTAAACGACAATAAGCTCGGCTCTGCCGGATTCGTATCTCTGCCTGAGGAAGTCCAGTTCGAACGTTCTGTTTACAAACATACTTTGAAGCATCATACTTTAGAGTATGTTATTTTTTAATAAGGATTTTGGTTTGCTTGGACATTTGGTGCTATACAATAACACATTTTGCTCGTCGAAAGGATAGTCGATGAGCTTCGGTATATCCAGCACACAAAAAGCCTTTTTTAGCCCCCTGCCAGCAACCGGACATGGACACCTCGCAGGACTTCAGGATAAGGATGGCTGAAAAAGCTGTCAGCGAGCTGGAAAAGCTCATGCAGAACGTCAAGGTTCAGAAACGCAGGGAATACCTCAAGGAACTCAAGACCATGCAGAGCTACGTTCAGGTGATCAAGTACTCCTACATGCCTCCCGAACAGCTTGCACAGCTTTCTGAGTTCTCAAACCTCGTAAAGAAGGCATGGGAGATCAGGAATGCTATAAAAAATGCGGAGAAGGATTTTAACTACGTTCAGGCAAACTACTGGCTCGAATACATCGAAAGCCTGCCGCTGCTGATGACGAAAGGCGAGATAAGCAGGGCTTATGAGGCGATCAGATATTTCAGTGGAGAGATAACCAACAGGGTTGAGATTGGTGGCCTGTGGCTCTGCACATTTGATTGCAACTTCAGGCTCGATGTGGTTACGAACAGCGAGGCGTTTAAGCCGGGAAGGTACGCTGTCGTAGCATATTTGCCGCCGAGAAGGTTTGGCGATGTTGTAAGCGAGGGGATGTTCGTCGATGCGGAGCTGAATAAGAAGGGTGAACTTGGAATTGAAGAGATAAGAAGGCTGGACGCAGGAGAGGTTGAGGCAGTAATTCTCAGCATTCTTTAGAGCTTTATCAGCTCGAACCTGCCGGGCCTGTATATGCATCTCGGCTCCGCAGCAAGGTAATCGCCGGTCATTGCATAGGCTCTTGCCCTCGATCCCCCGCAGAGGTAGCGGAACTCACACCTGCCACACTTCCCCTTCAGCTTTTCCGGGTCTTTCAGATCCTGAAATATCTTCGATTCAGAGTATATCTCCTTCAAACTTGTCTCCCTCACATTCCCAGCAACGATGGGCAGGAAGCCGCTTGGATAAACCTCGCCGACGTGGCTTATGAAGAACATGCCTCTGCCATCTGTTATGCCCATCATCCTCCTTATGCCGTCTGCTGCAAGGCTTCGTCCGTGGGCTCCTGCAACTATGGATTTATTCTTCAATCCCTCATCCTTTCCATCCGCATCTATTCCCAGCTCATCTTCGATTTCGTCAAGCTTTGCCCTCAGCTCGTAGTAAAGCTCTCCAAATTCTGGCTGAACACCTTTGTCCCTCATGTACTCGACTCTACGCAGGTGGGTGGCGGCGGAACTCTTGATGTTGAGTGAAGTCTCCTTAACATCGTAAAGCCAGTTGAGAATGTCCTCAAACTGCTGGGCGGTGGGCATATATTCTGCCTTGGCTCTCCCCGTAGGAACAACAAAGAAAACATCCCAGAGCGCAACCTCCTTTTCGATGCATATTTTCACGAGGTTCGGCAAATCGTGCATGTTGAAAGTTGTGACTGTCGTGTTTATCTGCCTCGAAATTTCGAGTTCTTTGGCCATATCCAGGATATTCATGCTCGTTTCGAATGTTCCCCTGACCCCTCTGAAGTAGTCGTGGATCTCTGCTCTGCTGCCGTCTATGCTTATTGCAATTCTTGCTATTCCCGCATCCTTCATTCTTTCCAGCTTCTCTCTCGTTGCAAGTGTTGTTCCGCTGAAGGCTATTGCAGTCCTTATGCCCTTCGAAGTCGCCTCGCTTACTATCTCGAAGACGTCATCTCTCATCAGCGGGTCTCCGCCGGTTACGACGACGAGGGGGTAGGTTTCTCCAAACTCAGTAATCTGCTCGATGACGCTGAAAGCCTCCTCGGTCGTCAGCTCATCGGGATGTCTCTCCTTCTGTGCCCTCGCCCTGCAGTGCTTGCAGGCGAGCATGCACGCTCTTGTAAGCTCCCAGAATATTATGAAGGGCTTCTCTCTTATATCGAAATTATGCATGTCAGTTCTTGGAAAAGGAAGATTTAAGCTTTATCTTGCTTCGCTTTCCAATCGAGGTAGTTGCAGTAGGGGCAGCCAAGATCCCAGTAGCCCTTCTTCGTCCTGATCTTTATCTTCTTTATGCCATGCTTCTCGCATTCCTTTGCCGTGATATACAGTGTGCCGTTCTGGGGGAGAGGAAGGGTAAAGTTGCATTCGGGATATCCGCTGCAGCCTATGAACCTCTTTTTGCCCTTCGTTTTTCTTACAATCAGCTCCTTTCCACATTCGGGGCATCTTCCTACAACTTTGTCCCTCTTTACACCTTCTCTGAGACTCTTTGATAGCTCATCTATATTGACATCGCTCAGGATTCTATCAAGAAATCTTACGGACTCCTCAACGACTTTTCTGTCCTTTAATTTTCCATCTGCTATCGCATCCATGTCCTTCTCGAGCTTTGACGTCATGTCGGGCAGGGTTATTGTCTCTGCATTGCTTTTCAATGCCTCAATGACAGCAAAGGCAGTTTGCGTTGGCCTGAGAGGATTACCATAAATGTACCTTCTGCTGTAGAGCTTGTTTATTATCTCGTGTCTCGTTGATTTCGTTCCCAGACCGAGCTTCTCCATTATCCTGATCAGGTTGCCCGTCGAATACCTGCCCGGCGGCTTTGTCTCCTTTTCGAGGAGTTCCTTGCTTTTAATCCTCAGAACCTGTCCCACGGTCAGATCAGGGATGCTCACTTCTTCGGCCTTTGAATAGACGTATATTGCCCGCCATCCCGGATTCAGCAGCTTTCTGCCCGTGGCTCTGAAAGGCTCTCCGTTCGCATCGATCTCCACACGCTTTACCTCCCAGATCGCATCAGGTGATAGCGTTGCGAGAAATCGCCTTACGACGAGCTCGTAGATCGTCCATTCTTCCCTGCTCAGTTCGCCCTTTTTCGCTACTGCGGTGGGATATATTGGTGGATGATCCTTGCTCTCCTTCTTTCCTCTTGAAGGCTTTAATTCTCCAGCAAGAACGAGTTCTGCCTCTTTTCTGAAGTCGGATTCCAGAAACTTTGAAGCCAGCGATTTAAGGTTCAGAGTTGGCGGATATACCGTGTTATCAGTCCTTGGATAGGATATGTAACCGTTCATGTACAGAGTTTCTGCAACGCTCATAGCTTTAGCCGGACTCATGAACTTCGATGCTTCTCTCAAAAATTCGGTGGTGTTGAAGGGAATGGGCTTCGCCTCTTTTCTCTCCTTCTTTTTAAAGCTCTTCACGACTGCTTTATCGCCTATTCTTTCGAATGAAGCATTTGCCTTCGCTATGTCTGTGAACCTTTTGACGTGTTTTGCTGTAAAACATTCCTGGTTGCAAAATTCTGCAACAATTTCCCAGTAGGGTGTGGGTCTGAAGTTTTCAATCTCCTTCTCCCTCTCAACTATCAGGCGAAGCGTTGGGGACTGCACCCTGCCAACGCTGAGGAAGTCTCTGCCCATTCTGCCGGAAGATATGGAGATGAGTCTCGTTAAAACGGCTCCCCATATCAAATCGATGCGCTGCCTCGTTTCCGCAGCCTTCGCCAGATTGATATCAACGTTGCCCGGGTTGGAGAAGGCCTTTTTTATGTCTGCCGGAGTTATTGCGCTGTACTTGGCTCTATCAACCCTGACGTCCGGATTTATGCGTTTTACTATTTCGAGAGCTTCGAATCCTATGAGTTCCCCCTCTCTGTCGTAGTCCGTCGCTACAGTTACGCGATCAACCTGCTTTGCGAGTCTCTCCAGAAGTCTGGCTATGCCCTTTTCTTTCACCTCCTTAGCAAGTTCGGCACGAAGAAGGGATTGAAGGGGAACGCTCTTCCAGTTATTGTATTCTTTCGGAAAGTCAAGCTCTACGATGTGGCCTTTCAGACCGATAACGTATGCTTTTGATGAGGGTGAGTGGTAATATGTAACTCCGTACTTCTTTAGCTGTTTCACGTCGTTGAACAGGATGGATGCGATCCTTCTTGCTGTGTTGTGCTTTTCTGTAATTATCAACCATGCCATCAGCCCAAGTTATACTAGGTGGATTTGTATTTTTCTGATTGCTGATTGCTGGGGACAATAAAAATAAAAAATTCACATCTGACCAACGCTCCTGCTCAAGGAAAATATTTAAATTGCCAGAATAGGAATGTAAGAGTACGGGGGCCCGTAGCTTAGCCAGGTCAGAGCGTCCGGCTCATAGGGGCTTGATGGTTCTGAGAAACCGGGCGGTCGGGGGTTCGAATCCCTCCGGGCCCATCTCTGATGAATAACTAAACTTTTGGGTGATAGCTTTCGAAGTAGATACTTGCTTTGCCATTGAAGAGCTAATCACCCTCTCTCAAAAAGTACGGTCCCCTTTTTCAACGCCTCCTCGATAAGTGGATTGATTTCGGATAATGTATAAGGAAACACCTCAACAGGGAAGTTTATCGAGAATTTCTGGAGGTACTCTGGAATTCTGTCCATGAATTTCCTCTTATCTTCCCTCAGCAGTATGAGTATATCTGCATCGCTCCCCGGAACGGCTTTCCCTTCCGCCAGAGAGCCGAAAAGAACAATCTTGACAACTTTATCGTCTCTCTCTCCCACCTCTTTAGCAACCCTGCTCAGTTCTTTAATCAGCTCATCCCTCTTCAGCCAGAACACCCTCACAGAATTCAATGACTCTTCTACAATAAAGGATTGCATTTCTTGCATCCTCCTCCGTAAAATACTCAAAAGGGCTGCCGGAATCGAATCCGTTTGGATACCTTGCGGGGATGTAGTACCTGTCCAGAGCCCTTGCACAGTTTAAAACGTCGTCGGGAACAGATATTTTTGTAGTGAGCACTCTAAGCAACTCAAAAATGGAATGTCCCCACGCCACGGAAGCCATTTTCTGGAATACAGCTTTAACAGCTTTTTCTGCTGCTTGCTGCGCAGCAAAGCATGACCACTCGTAGAATCCATCTCGCATCGCTTTTTCTGCCATTTCAGAATCTCTTTTTGCCTGCCTCATCCAGTCCCCGCTTCTTTCTGGCATTTGTAAGAAACTTTAATCAACGGTTAAAGTTCTTTTGGTGGGGAGTGAGGTGGCGAGTACTTTGAGTTAGGTTGAGAGAAAT
>JARQZL010000139.1 GCA_029984855.1 Archaeoglobales archaeon
GCAGGTAGCAGAGATGAAAATCATTTGCCTTACTGCTCCGCTGTCTGCTGCCTCGCTTCGCTAAAGCATGCAACCTATGTCAGAGAGCAGTATCCTGATGCGAAGATATTCATTTTCTACATAGATGTCCGTGCGTTTGGACTTTACGAGGACTTCTACAGAAAGGTGATGAAGGAGGACGTCTACTTCATAAGGGGGAAGGTTGCGGAAGTGACAGACATAGCTAAAAGCGAGGAGGAGAAGGGGAAGCTTGTGGTTGTTGCTGAAGATACACTTCTCGGTAGAGTCCGCCGGATTCCCGTTGATATGGTCGTGCTTGCAGCCGGTATACAGCCAAACTCAAGTGGCCTCAACCTGCAGTACAGACAGGGAAGTGAGCTTCCAACAAATGAATACGGTTTTGCAAACTCTAACTTCATCTGCTTCCCGTATGAGAGTCAGAGGACCGGAATATACGCCGCTGGATGCGTCAGGCAACCAATGGATGTTGCAACTACTGTTGAAGATGCGAGTGGTGCAGCATTAAAGGCAATCCAGTGTATAGAACTTGTCTCAAAAGGAATGGCAACATTTCCGAGAACTGGCGATCTGTCTCTGCCGGTATTTTTCCTCCAGCGCTGTACGCAGTGCAAACGTTGCACAGAAGAATGTCCGTTCTCTGCAATTGAGGAAGATGAAAGAGGCACACCAATCCTGAATCCGGCAAGGTGCAGAAGATGTGGTGTGTGTTTTGGTGCCTGTCCTGAGAGGATAATCTCGTTTGATAACTACTCAATAGACATGATTTCTTCGATGATAAAGGCAATCAAGGTTCCGGAGGAGGAAGGAAAACTGAGGATTCTCGGATTCTTCTGCGAAAACGACGCATATCCAGCACTGGACATGGCGGCAGTGAACAGACTGAAGATAGATGCAAGCCTGAGAGTAATTCCCGTTCGCTGTCTCGGTTCAGTGAATGTCGTTTTCATAGCAGATGCGCTTTCAAGGGGCATAGATGGTATACTTCTTGCTGGATGCAAGTACGGTGAAGACTATCAGTGCCACTTCATAAGGGGGAGTGAACTTGCAAACAGAAGGATGGAGAACGTGCAGGAAACTCTACAGCGTTTAATGCTCGAGCCTGAGCGGGTTAAACTCATCGAGCTCGCAATATCAGACTACGACAAAATACCTCAGATAATACAGGACTTTGTTGAGCAGATAAAACAGGTTGGGCCAAATCCATACAAGGGGTTCTGAACATGGAGAAGGGGAAAAGGAGAAATATATCGAAAAATAGTTATAGTAGATTCGGTTTGATAGAGCATGGCAGTGGAATAATATTCAAATACTCTATGATTATGCTATCGGAGGCGGTTGAATGGATATAAGTGAGATGTTTGAGACGTACTTTGAAAGGCTTTCAGAAGTTGCGGAATCAGAAAAGTATAAACAGTGCCTTCAGTGTGGTACGTGCGGAGGTTCCTGTCCATACGGCATTGCCTCGCCCTTCACGCCGAGAAAGATGATTCTTGCTTTAAGGGCAAAGCTTATTGATGAGGTGCTTGAAAGTGGGGCTCAGTGGCTCTGTACATCATGTTACACGTGCAGCTATCGATGCCCGAGTCAAATCCCTCTCACGGATGCAATAATTCCAGCATTACGTGAGCTCTCTCTTCTTGAAGGAAATCCTCCGGAAGAGCTTGCAGCAGCGCTGATGAACACAGCTCGATATGGCAACCCGTTCCGTGAATCGCCAAGAAAGAGGGATAGCTGGGTCAAAGAGGTGGAATTTGAAGTACCTCTGATTTCCAAGAAAGGTGATGTGGATGTCCTCTTTATTCCGGAATGCTTTGGTGCATACCACAGGAGATGTAGAGAGATAACAAAAGCACTTGCGGAGCTCATGTATCTGATCGGTATAGACTTCGCAATACTGGGCAATGAGGAGAGGTGTATTGGCGATTTAACACGTTTGAGTGGTGAATTTGGGCTTTTTGAGGATTTGATGGAGAAGAACATAAAGACATTCGAGAAGTACAGCTTTAACCGCATTGTAACCCACGATGCACACGCTTTCAATGCTTTGAGGAGGGAGTATCCAAAAGCTGGCTTTGAAAAAGACGTTCTTCATCACACCCAGCTTCTATATGAGAACCTCGACAAGCTGAAGGATATGTTCAATGAACTCGATTATACTGTTACGTACCACGATTCGTGCTATGTTGGCAGGAGGAATGGAATATTCGAGGAACCAAGGGAAGTAATAAAGGCAATTCCCGGAGTTAAGTTTGTCGAGATGAAGAGAACAAGAGAGAATGCCCTCTGCTGTGGAGGAGGGGGAGGCGGCGTCTGGCTGGATAGTTTTATAAGGAACTATCTTAAGGAGAGGCCTGCTGAGGACAGGGTAAAAGAAGCAGCCTCTGTTGGAGCCAACGTCATAGTTACACCGTGCATACTCGACGTTCCAATGTTTGAAGATGCACTTAAAATGACGGGTCTGGAAGGCGAACTCGTGGTGAAGGACATCTCGGAATTAGTACTCGAGGCAATTAAAGGGTGATGCTATGAAGATCTGCGCCATACTCAGGGTTGTTCCTGATCTTGTTGAGGATATAGAAATCAATGAAGAAGAACTTATTCCATTTGCATACATCGCCAATGAAAGAGATGAACATGCGGTTGAAGAAGCGCTCATCCTGAAGGAGAAGGCAGGAGGGACTGTTGACGTTCTCGGAGTTGTTGATGAAGATACAGCCGGAGACATAGATGATGCACTTGCGATGGCATATGCGAAGGGAGCAGATAATCTGATAAAAGCAATTCTTTCCAGAAAAACGTACAGAAGGTATGAGGTTGCTAAAGCGCTTGCAGGATTTCTGAAGGATAAAAACTATGACGTCATAATACCCGGTATACAGGCAATAGATGCTTTTGCCGGTACTCTTGGCGGAATGCTCGCCAGATGCATGCGTATACCATACATTGGCGGTGCTATTGAAATTGAAGCCCAGGACGGAGCACTTTCTGTGAAAAAAGAGCTTGGTGGTGGCTTACTTGGAGAATATAGAGTATCTCTGCCTGCTGTTGTGGGTGTTGTTTCTGCCGAAAGACCTCTAAAGTTTGTCCCATTTGCAAGGCTGAAGAAAGCAATGAAGGAGGCAAAAGTAGAGGAGGTTGACGTTGAAGTTCCCGAAGTGGAAGGAGTAAAGGTCACTCGATATTATGAACCACCAAAGCCAGAAATAACCCTACTTGAAGGTGAACCGGAAGAGATAGCAGATAAGCTTGTAGAGGTGTTAAGGGAAGTTTCCGTGCTGTGAGGTGATCTCATGAACATCCTTGTATTTGCAGAGGTTATAGAGAATGAAGTTCAGGAAATAACCTATGAGCTTGTTGGAAAGGCAAATCAACTTGCTGATAAGGTTGTAACTCTTGCTGTGGGTGAGGCTGATGTCAACAGCATTAACAGCGATGTAATTCAGGTTGAAGGAGAGTCCTCTCCTCTCAACTATGTGGTGGTTAAAAAAGTATTTGAGGAGCTTAAACCATCAGCCGTCTTCTTTGGTAACACTCTGGCAGGTATTGATGTTGCAGCTCAATTTGCTGCAGACATGGCTCTTCCCATAGCTACAATGGTTACGGATGTATCAGTGGACGGAGATGGTTTCGTTGCTACGTCTGTTGCTTACGGTGGAAAAGTGATGGTAGATCTCGCCCTTAAAAGCCCGGCAGTTTTCGTTGTTAACAGGGGGAGTTTTCCCGCAGAGGATGGAAAGGGAAGTGCTAAATCTGTTAAAAAACTGGACATCGAAATTGAAGATGGAATTGAATTCGCTGGCTACATCAAGCCTGAAGTGGAGGATATAGATATATCCAAGGCAGACATAGTGGTCTCGGTTGGAAGGGGCATAGGCGACGAGGCGAACATAGAGCTTGCTGAGGAGCTTGCTGAGGTTCTTGGAGGAGTTGTTTCAGGAAGCAGGCCAGTTGTAGATTCTGGGTGGTTGCCAAAAACAAGACAGGTGGGGAGAAGCGGAAAGACTGTGGCTGGCAAACTCTATCTTGCTCTTGGAATAAGCGGTGCTACAGAGCACATTGAAGGCGTGAAGGCAAAGAACGTCATTGCAGTGAATATTGACAGGAATGCTCCAATCTTCAGGGTGTCGAGATGTGGAGCTGTAGCAGATGTGCTTGAGCTTGTACCGTTGTTGATTGAGAGAATAAAAGAGGTTAAGGGGGAGTAAGATACGACTTGTAAATTATTTAATATCTCGTGACTCTTTAGGTCAGGATAGGTCAGGATTAATGAATTATGTTGTATGAATTACTGCGATAGGGTGGTTGCATGGATGAAGAAACACGCATAGGCGTTTACATATGCCACTGCGGAAGAAACATAGCGGAAAAGGTCAGGATAGATGAACTACTTGATTTTGCAAAAACACTTCCAAATGTTACAGTGGTCAGGGATTACAAGTACATGTGTTCCGATCCCGGTCAGAAACTCATTGCAGAGGATGTGGAGGAGAAGGGGATAAACCGGGTTGTGGTTGCAGCATGCAGTCCAACACTTCATGAAAATACCTTCAGAAACGCCTGCAGAAGAGCTGGTCTGAACCCTTTTTTGTTCCAGATGGCGAATATAAGGGAGCTGGATGCATGGGTTACTGAGAGCGTGGAGGATGCAACAGAAAAAGCAAAGGCATTCTTAAGGGCTGCAGTGAACAGAGTAGCATTGCATGAAGAGCTGGAAGTTGGAAAAACGAAGATAAATCCAAATGTGCTGATAGTTGGCGGGGGAATTGCCGGGATATCTGCTGCCCTCGTTCTGGCCGAAGCCGGAGTGAAGGTTTACTTGGTTGAAAAAGAGCCTACGATAGGCGGAAACATGGCAAAGTTTGACAAGACGTTTCCAACTCTTGATTGCGCTGCTTGTATCCTTACACCCAAGATGACTGCCGTAAAAGCTCATTCAAACATTGAACTTCTTACTTATTCAGAGGTGGAGCAGGTTGAAGGCTACGTTGGAAACTTCAGAGTTAGGATAAAGAAGAAACCACGCTATGTTAAGGAAGATCTCTGCATAGGCTGCTATGAGTGTGTTGAAGACTGCCTTTTTGCCGAACCGATGTTTCCATCAGAATTTGAGATGGAGATAGGAAAGAGGAAGCCAATTTACATTCCGTTTCCACAGGCAGTACCGCTCGTTCCGGTAATAGACCCAAACACATGCATGTGGCTAACAGCCAAGAAGTGTCCGCAGTACTGCAGGGAAGCATGTGAACCTGACGCAATAGACTTCAACATGGGTGAAGAATATGCAGACGTTGAAGTTGGTACGATTATCGTTGCAACGGGTTATAAACCGTTTGATGCAGCCAGAATCCCACAGTACGGCTTTGGAAAGTATGAAAATGTTTATACCTCCCTTCAGGTTGAGAGAATGCTGAATTCAACTGGTCCGACAGGCGGGGAGGTTCTGCTGGCAAATGGTAAGAAACCGGAGAGAGTTGCTATAGTCCACTGTGTGGGCAGCAGAGATGAAAACTACAACAGGTACTGTTCAAAGGTCTGCTGCATGTACTCCATAAAGCTTGCCCGCCTCATCAAGGAGAGAACAGGGGCAGAAGTGTACAACTTCTACATAGACATCAGAGCTGCGGGAAAGGCATATGAGGAGTTTTACAAGAAGGCGATGGAGGAGGGTGTGTACTTCATAAGGGGGAAGGTTGCGGAGGTGACAGACATAGCTAAAAGCGAGGAGGAGAAGGGGAAGCTTGTGGTTGTTGCTGAAGATACACTTCTCGGTAGAGTCCGCCGGATTCCCGTTGATATGGTCGTGCTATCTGTCGGTCTTGAACCTCAAGAAGATGTGGATAGAATAAGAAATATGCTGAAGCTTTCCTGTTCCGCAGATGGCTGGCTTCTGGAAAGGCATCCAAAACTCGCTCCAGTTTCAACTGCTGCCGAGGGCATATTCATTGCCGGTTGCTGCCAGGGGCCGAAAGATATACCAGAGACAGTTGCACAGGCAGAGGCTGCAGCAGGAGAGGCTTTATCTCTCATAGAGCGTGGAGAGATTGAACTTGAGCCTAATATCTCATTCATAAGAAGGGAAAGATGTTCTGGTTGCAGGATATGCATAGGAGTGTGCCCATACGGTGCAATCTCGTTTGATGAAGAGGAGAAGGTTGCAGTAATCAACCCGGCACTGTGCAGGGGATGCGGTACGTGTGTTGCTGCATGTCCATCAAAGGCTGCACAGCAGCACCTCTTTATGGATGAAGAGATATACGCTGAAATAGAGGGGGTGCTGCTGTGAGTTTCGAGCCAAGAATTGTTGGCATATTCTGCAACTGGTGTGCCTACATGGCTGCAAATCTTGCAGGAACCGCCAGAATGGTATATCCTTCAGCTCTGAAGGTGATAAGGGTTATGTGCTCCGGCAGAATTGATCCTCAATTTGTCTTCTGGGCATTCAGAAACGGGGCAGATGGTGTTTTGCTGGCGGGTTGCCATCCCGGAGACTGCCACTACATGGAGGGAAATGCAAAGTGTTTGAGAAGATACAGGCTCATGAAGAAGCTCCTGCCGCAGTTTGGAATAGAAGCTGAGAGGTTGAGACTTGAATGGATCTCTGCAAGTGAGGCTGATAAGCTGAAAAGGGTGGCAGAAGAGTTTACGGAGGAGGTCAGAGGTCTTGGCCCTCTTAGCTTTAAAGGAGTAGAACTCGGAATTTTAGAGGAAGCTGGAAAAGGGCAGGCGAGATTATGAAACCGAAAGTAGCGCTTTACTGGTGTGCAAGCTGTGGAGGCTGCGAGGAGGCAGTGGTTGATCTGGCAGAGGCAATCCTTGATGTTGTTAACAGGGTTGACATCGTATTCTGGCCCGTTGCAATGGACTTTAAAAGAGAGGATGTTGAGGCGTTGCAGGATGGAGAGATAGTTGCAAGCTTCATAAATGGGGGAATAAGGCTCTCAGAGCATGTTGAGATGGTTGAACTGCTCAGGAGAAAATCCCAGCTTGTTTTTGCATTTGGGGCATGTGCCTGTTTTGGCGGAATTCCGGGACTTGCAAACGCAAGTATGAGGGACGAGCTTCTGAACTACGTTTACAGTGAGGCACCTACAGTTGAAAATCCAGAAAATATCAGACCAGTTCCAGATTACAAACTTGATGGTGTAAAGCTTGATGTTCCGGAGTTTCTTGAAAGTTGCAAACCTCTTGATGAAGTAATTGATGTTGATTACTATATTCCTGGTTGCCCACCATCAGTTGGCGTAATTGTAGATGCTTTGAATGCCCTGCTTGAAGGGAATCTTCCTCCAAAGGGTTCAGTTCTCGCATCTCAAAAGTCTGTGTGCCATGATTGCAGGCTTAATACAACAAAACCTGAAAAAATCCTCTTAAAATCGTTTAAGAGAGTGTGGGAAGCGAAGCCGGATCCTGATAAGTGCCTGCTTGCTCAGGGCTTTCTTTGCCTTGGCCCGGTTACAAGAGGGGGATGTGGAGCACTGTGTATAAACGGGAACATGCCCTGCACAGGTTGCTTCGGTCCGCTTGATGGTATTGTGGACTATGGAGCCAAAGCTTTATCGTTTATTGCATCTATAATCGATTCAACAGATGAGGAGGAGATTGAAAAGATTCTCGAGAAAATACCGGACCCTCTCGGACTCTTCTACAGGTACAGCCTTCCAAAATCTCTTCTTGATGGAATACGGAGGTGAAAAATTGAGCAGGAAGATAACTATAGATCCCATAACGAGACTTGAAGGTCATGGAAAGATAGAGATAATTCTGAAGGATGATGGAAGCGTTGACAGGGCCTACTTCGTCAATCCTGAGCTGCGAGGCTTTGAAAAGTTCTGTGTTGGCAGGCTTGCAGAAGATATGCCTCAGATAACCGAGAGAATATGTGGAGTTTGCCCAACATCCCACCATACAGCTTCAACAAAAACCCTTGATGACCTCTTCGGTGTTGAACCTCCGCCGGCTGCAAAGAAGATAAGAGAGCTTATATACTCACTTTTCATGCTGGAAGACCATGCCCTGCACTTCTATATCCTTGGAGGGCCTGATTTCATTGTTGGGCCGAGAGCTCCAAGAGCGGAAAGAAACGTTGTTGGAGTAATAAACAAAGTGGGAGTTGAGGTCGGCAAGAAAATAATCGTTATGAGGAAAGAGTGGAGAAACCTCATGACTCATCTCGGTGGTAAGGTCATCCATCCAGTTTTCGGCCTTCCAGGAGGTGTTGCTAAAGGAATTAAGGAGGAGGAAAGAGAGGGCATTGTTAAGCTTGCAGAGAAGAGTGTTGAATTTGCACGCTTCACATTGGATACCTTCCGGGATATTGTTCTGAAGAATAAGGAGTATGTCGAGCTCATTACGTCGGATGCGTACAGACATAAAACATACTATATGGGTCTCGTTGACAAAAACAACCACGTTAACTTCTACGATGGTCTTGTAAGAGTAGTCTCGCCTGATGGTAGAGAGTATGCCAAGTTCCACTGCAGCAGGTATATGAATTATATAGCAGAGCATGTTGAGCCATGGACGTATATGCGTTTTCCTTATCTGAAAGCTGTTGGATGGGCAGGCTTTGTTGATGGGGCTGAAAGCGGAATATACAGCGTTGCACCACTTGCAAGACTGAACGCTGCTGATGGGATGGCAACTCCTGAAGCCAATGAAGCGTACAGAGAGATGTATGAGTTTCTTGGTGAGAAGCCAACGCATTACAGCCTTGCAAACCACTGGGCGAGAGCCATAGAAATAATGTATGCTGCTGAGCGCTTTCTGGAGCTTGCCAGCGATGAAGAAATCACAGATAACCACATAAGAAATATACCGGATGGCATAGCAAAGGAGCAGGGTTTTGGTGTGGTTGAAGCTCCAAGGGGTACGCTGTTCCACCACTACTGGAGTGATGAGAGGGGTGTACTCACAAAAGTAAACCTCATAGTTGCCACACAGCAGAATGCCGCACGCATAGCCATGGATATAGACAGGGTAGCAAAGGCACTGATAAAGAGGGGCAAGGCAGACGACGGGATTCTTAACATGATAGAGATGGCATTCAGAGCTTATGACCCGTGTCATGCGTGCGCAACTCACGCCATAAGAGAGATTCCCTTTAAAGTGACTGTAAGAGATCCGGATGGTGAGGTTGTTAGAGTAATCAAAATATGAACCTCATTGTTTGTATAGGAAGCGAGCACGGAAATGACAGCTTTGGCCTCAAAGTTGCAGAAAAAATTGATGGAAAGGTAAATGCGAGAGTTGAGAAAGCAGCGAACTACATGGATATTCTGGCCTTTCTTTACGACGAAGATTACAGCAGGCTGATCGTTGTTGACGCTGTGAAGGGTCATGAAGATTACAGAGTGGTTGAGTTTGATGTGAAGGCTGAAGGCGAGGTTAAAGCTTTTCTCTCACATTCTGTATCCTTTTTTGATATTCTCGGGCTTGCAAAAGCTCTCGGAATTCTCCCTGAGAGAATCACTGTAGTTGGAATGGAGATAAAGAGCTGCGAACTTGATGAAGAGAGACTTGAAGACGCTGTAGAGCTGGCAGCAAAGGGAATCCTTAGTATGTTAAGTAGATAGAATTATATAGTAAATCATACCTACTCTAATCTGTAATGTATGCAGCCGTGGTGGAGACTGTACTGAAGATACTTGAAAAAGCAAAGTTCAGGGTTACCAACTTAGTTGAGACAAAGCCCCGCTGTTTCGATATTGTTGCAAGAAAGGGTGACATAATAATACTTCTCAAGGCTCTCTACAACGTTGACTCCCTTAAATCAGATATGGCTGCTGAAATGAGGCTCGTTGCAAAGCTGATGGAGGCATCTCCCCTTGTTGTTGGAGAACGCTTCAAGTTTGATTACCTGGAAAGAGGCGTCATCTATAACCGTTACAGGCTTCCTGTCATCAATACTGCAACTTTCTACGATTTTATTATGGAAGGAATACCACCGATTATCTACTCGGCTCCCGGAGGCTATTATGTAAAGATCGACAGCGAAAAGATTAAGGAGGCAAGAGAAAAGCTTGGAATTTCTGTTGGAGAGCTTGCAAAACTTCTTGGGGTTTCAAGAAGGTGTATCAAGAAGTACGAAGAGGAGGGTATAGATACCTCGCTGGAACATGCTATCAAACTCGAAGAAGTTCTTGGCGTTTACGTGATAAAAGCCATAGACCTGCTTGGCTATGTGAATGAGGATATAAAGCCAAAAGAGGTTGAGCTGAAGCACAACGAAGCGGAAATCGTGGAGCAGCTGAGATATATTGGCATCAAGGTATATCCAGTAAGGCATGCACCGTTTGATGTCGTCTCTCAGACTGAAGATAAGGCCGTTCTCACTGGTATAAGGCAGGTCAGGGAGATCGGGAAAAGAGCTGCAATAATTGGTAAAGTTTCAGAAGTACTCTCTACAAAAGCGGCATATATTGTTGAAAGGGAAATAAAAGAGGACATCTCGTCTGTTGTATTTCTTATGAAAGAGGAGTTATCCTGTGTGAGTTCGGCAAAAGATTTTATAACACTTTTAAATGAGAAGAACTCCAACCAAAAATAATATATAGAAATACTGATCTACCAGTGAGGGGTGATGGTAGATGGCGGCAATGCAGGCCCCGGCCACATTGCAAGGACAGCCGGTCTTGATTTTGAAGGAGGGAACGCAGAGAACAATTGGCAGAGATGCGCAGAGGCTCAACATAATGGCCGCAAGGGTTATTGCAGAAGCGGTCAGAAGCACTCTCGGCCCAAAGGGAATGGACAAGATGCTTGTTGACAGCCTCGGAGATGTCGTAATCACAAACGATGGAGTGACGATTCTGAAGGAAATTGATGTGGAACATCCAGCAGCAAAGATGATAATTGAAGTCGCAAAGACTCAGGAGAATGAGGTCGGAGATGGAACAACAACCGCAGTGGTAATTGCTGGAGAACTGCTGAAGAGAGCAGAGGAGCTTTTAGACCAGGAAATTCACCCGAGCATCATAGCAAGAGGTTACAGGCTTGCAGCTGAAAAGGCGATTGAAGTGCTTGAAAGTATTGCAATGGATATTGACGTTAACGACGATGAGATTCTGAGAAAGGTGGCTGCTACCGCCATTACCGGAAAACATGCCGAGTATGCGGTGAACCACCTCTCTGGAATAGTGGTAGATGCTGTTAAGAGAGTGGCGGAGAGTGTTGATGGTAGTTACAGGGTTGATGATGATGCAATTAAAATAGAAAAGAAGCAGGGCGGAAGCGTTGAAGATACGGAACTCGTTGATGGAGTTGTGGTAGATAAAGAAGTTGTCCATCCTGCGATGCCCAAGCGTGTGAAGGATGCAAAGATTGCTGTTCTAAAGGCAGCCCTTGAAGTCAAGGAGACAGAAACAGATGCAGAGATAAGGATAACAGATCCGGAGATGATGCAGAAATTCATCGAGCAGGAAGAGAAGATGATCAAGGACATGGTGGACAGGATAGTCAGTGCGGGAGCAAATGTTGTGTTCTGTCAGAAGGGAATCGA
>JARQZL010000014.1 GCA_029984855.1 Archaeoglobales archaeon
CAGATTGAGACGCATGGACACGGGCACGAGCTTCAGCGTAAGCTCTTTGCAGACTTCCCACACGCAGTGCTTACCTCCCAGCACGTCTCTGACCGATCTTGGGGGATACACCGCGCGAGACCAGAAGGAGTTCATTCTCATGAGCTTGTACGCACCCTTTCTGCGCTCGTAAGATATTTCCAGCATCACATCTTCATCTTTTTCCACAATCCACCAGCCGTAGAGGTCTTTCATGATGTCTGCCTGAGCCTCTTGCAGAACCCTGCCCGAGATTGAGATGGTGCACCCTTTACCCCCTCTTTTTCGGCTTTTTGGCACTTTGACAGTACGCGGGAACACTCCAGTCGGGTACCACGTCGCTTTGTCCAGCTCAACCTGCATAAACACCCCCCTATGGATGAACGGGAATGAGAACCAGCGGATGGACTTCGATGTGTCCAGCAAGCCGCGGTATCGTGCTGGCGATAACGAGGATCACGTATCCGATTACCGCATTTTTCACCACGTTTTTCCCCTCTTCCATCAGCTTTTCGTCTCCACCAGCCGCCATTATCTTCGCTGCACCCCACAGCATGGCCAGTCCGAACAGGGCTGAGCCAAGAGCCACGAGGCCAGTGGTGAGCTCGTTTATTCCGATGTTTACTCCGACTTCTGCTGCTGAAACGGGCACAGCCGAGAGGGTAGCTGCTCCAGCACACATCCCGACGCGAGGAAGTCGGAGCTTTCTGATGATTTTGGATATTTTGGAGATTTCCCAATTCGGTATTATACTATTTGCGTAAAGCATTGCATAGTTTATACGCTAAGTATATATATGTTTTAGGGTACTACTAATCCTGAAGAAAGACCTGACAGAAATAGAAAGGAGGTGTATGCATGAGTTTCGTAAGAGATGAAAGAGCTGTGAGCAACGTGATAGTAACGGCGCTGCTGCTGATAGTGGCAATAGTGGGTGTTGGGGTAATAGCGAGCTTTATGGGCGGCGTAATGGATTTCAAGAAGACACCGGTAGCTGAGTACAAGATCATGGACGACCCAGATCCGGTAGCTGATGCCACCGCCACTCAGGGAGTAATAATAATAAGACACCTCGGTGGCGACGGCATACCGTACAACGAACTGGTTCTTGCTGTTTACAATTCGAAAGGAGATGTGCTGTACCAGAGTGGTACATCTTTGTCCACTGACAACGGCAACGTCGTTAATATAACAGACAAAACGAGTCCGAGTACGGATTTCAACGGTGGAGATCAGATCTTCCTCGGTAACGGTACGATTGGTGGTAGCAACAATCCAGGCACGTACGAGGTTGTTCTCTACTACAAGCCCACCATGCAGCCGCTGGTGGACAAGAAGGTTACAGTTAGCTAAATAGCAAATAATGGCGAATGCCCGATAGTTACATACAACCATTGAGCATACATGTTTTATATTTTTTGTTATATTTTTGATGATGTTGAGGTAAAAACACAAACACAACAGCACAGGTGACCACAGCAACCAAGAACCCTCGAGTTGAGTTGTGGACACAACAAGGACAGTCAGAACCGAAAATTTCTAAAATTTCTTCATTTCTTTCATATTAAGCTAGAAATGGGATGATATCTTCTCTTCTTACTTATCTGGAATTCTTTTTTCCTAAACTCACTTATTAATTCGATCTCAAGAACTCGGGTGAAGGATTCCCACCTTTTCAAAGGTGGGAGGAATTCGCCACGGAGGGATTTACCACCATCCACATTACTCCAGTTCTCCTGCATAGCAACCTCACCTTCTTTACTGCGAACTGCCCTATTCTCTTCCCGAAAACGTCCATAACCCCCACTTTGGCAGTTTTCTCGGTCGACAGACCACACACCCATCCTCTATAGATTTTGCCAGCCTTCTCAGCTTCCACATAGTCACCCTTTCTCAGAAAACCGCCGTTTGACGTACCGCCAAAACGAGGTCTTATTCCTCCCTTCTGGAATTTGTCCCTGTGTAAACTCCTCCTAACCAGTTCGGGGCGCTGCCAGTAGTAGAAGGGGGCATCGGTGTTAACGTTTCTGTCGTAGAGCATACACAGCATCGCTACGGCATCGTTTGCGTGGCTTTCCGGAGCAATCAGATCCTTTTTTGCGGATTTGGGGATTCCGTACTTCTTTCTGGCATCAGCAGTCTGCCAGCCCTTGAAAATGACGAGTTCGGCAATCAATTCCAACTCTTTGTACAGCGTTGTCTTGCCGATCTCTGCCGTTGAAAAGTGTTTACCGCATCCTTTGTAGTGGTTGTAGGCAACATCCTCAACGCCAATCCTTTTGATCGGGAATATTTTGCAGAGCTCTTTAACTATCTTTAACCTGAACTGAACCTTGGCGAGCTGGGAGGGGGCAATCCAGTAGTCACCACGCCTGCGGTTGTCAAATCTACACAGCCTCCTCCACGTCTTCCTGTACCTGCGAAATCTCCTCATCTCTCTTCTGTGGGTGAGTTTTTCCGAGATTTTTTCAGACATCTTCGCCATTGCCTTGAGTACCGTTTCCTTGGCAGTTCCAACTGCATAGCCATCGTACCTCGATCCGGGATCGACTGTTAAGTCTACTTCCTGAGTTTTATCGCCAACAGGGATCAGCATCTGCACGTAGAATATTCCGAGCTTGTTGAACCTGCCCACTGCTACTCTGTCCTTTATCATCTTTCTCGCCCTTGCGGGGGTTGTCGGCATCAGGGGTTTTCCGTCCACACTTACCACGGGAACCCTCATCTTAACACACCCCGTTTTTTAACGCCGATACTCGGCCGGGCATACACCCGTATCAGCCCCCTCGGGGTTGCCATCCCGCGGACATCGGGGTGGGCAGAGCACCCCTCTACAGAGCTTGGGACTGGGGGAGCATCCCAAGGTGTTTACTTTTACTCCGCGGGAAGGCTGCTGCTCCCGATCTCGATAAATCGGGAGCCCCCTAGTAAACAACCTGCACCGTCATCCCGGTGCAAGCATTCTACCCCTGCCGTAGAATGCCCTCCTTTTCAAAGGAGGGTTGTTTACATTTATCAAGCACTATGCTAGATGAGTAATTTTCGATACAAAGTGTGCAAATCCTACTTGCAACTTCATTGTCCGATACAACATCCTCCTCGTAAAAAATCTTGTCCTTGAGACAGGTGCCACTTATCCTCTTTATTGGGCAGCTAACTTTAGGCAGAGCGACCGTATCTATCTCCTCGATTTGAGAATACCGTTCCCATTTTGTTCACTAGACGCCACCATTGTTAACCAGACCTAACCTCTGTTTCCATTCGACGAGCTTCTCTGCTGTCACGCTAACCTTTGAGAGGAACAAACACAGGCCATCGAACCTAACACTCTTACCCTTGCCCCTCTTTCGCCTTCCTTTCCTTCCACGCTTGCCCCGACCTGAACGGTCTGCCGGGGAGCCGCCCGCCTCCTTATAGGCGGCAGGCTTGGCTTTTTCAAGCCCTGCACTCCCCCTTCCATTTTTACCGTCGGACTCAATCTCAAGAAGAAACCTCCTTCCAACGTTGACAGCTGCAACGTAGTCCCTGTCAGCCTTATAACCGCATTTGGGGCAGTGGAAGAACCCGTACTTTTTATCTTTCTTATCGAGCCTGTCAGGAGCCTTAACGTGCT
>JARQZL010000140.1 GCA_029984855.1 Archaeoglobales archaeon
AAATTTAGGTGTGAAGATGAAAATTGAGGTGGCAAAAATGGCAGAGGAAGATATTTTCAGAGAGGCATTTTCACAATGTTTAGAGGAACTGAATATTCCCAATATTGCTATATCTCTTCAGAAATGCGATTTTGAAAAGATACGAAAAGCTCACAACTCTGTTCACGAATTAATGATAATACCCACGCACTTGATAAGTTCCAATGAAGATTTTCAGGCAAAATCGGCATACCTTCTGTATTACAACGAGGCATTTGACCAGGCACATAGATCTTTACTGGAGGCTCTCTCTGGTTATTACAATGCTGCTTACACACTTTTGAGAAATACATTGGAGTTGATTTTAAAGGGTGCCTTTTGGGAGTGCATGGCTCATAAGAAATACAGAGATAGTGCTGATGTTATCAGGAAAACGAGAGTAAAAATCGGAAAATCTAAGATGACGCTCATAGATTGGTTGGATGAGATCATTAAGCAGGATCCTTCAATAAAAGATGAGCTGGAGGGAACCTCTGCAGGGATTTACGATAAAATTTCGCCTCTTTTTGAGGACGAAACTCTTAGAAAGGTCATTCCAAATGTAAGATCAATTGTTGAGCAGCTTGCAAACTGGGAAATCTTCGATCCAGTTCAGGAGATTATAGATCCTGTGGAGTACGTTTACGACTTTTATTATAGAGAACTATCGGCGGATGTTCATGTGGCACCAGATAAGACAAACATTGGCAGAAGACTTCTTGCTGAAAAAGAACTGTTTGAAATTGAGGACATACCAGATGAGCTGAATAAGTATGCTGAAGCATTACATAGAGTGATGGATACTGGAATAGTTATCGAGCTAAATATACTGGATGATCTCATAAATGAAGAGTCAAAGAAATGGCTTGATGAAAGACTGGTTGTGATAACAGAGCTGGAACTGAATTATGCTTCTACAAAGATTGTGGAGATGACAAAGAGATAAAAGGTGTTAACATTGCCCGCTACTCCTATAAACAAAACAAACTCATACGCGCTTTTTAAACTCGTTGGACAGATTGAGGACACTTGCAAGACCTATAAGGTGTTCTTTTGAGAGCATTCCATCCGCCACTTCCTTCAAAGCTTTCTTTGCGTTGAATGCAATCCCTAATCCAGCGTTTTCAATCATTATCCTGTCGTTGGCTCCATCACCAACGGCAACCACATTCTCCCTGCTTATTCCCTCCTTTCTTGCGAGCTCCTCAATTATCCTCGCTTTTTCTTCAGCATCAATAATCCTGCCATTTATCCTGCCAGTAAGCTTTCCATCCTTTATTTCCAGCTCGTTGCCGAACGCATAATCAAGGCCAAGTTCTTCTTTGAGCCTGTCCGTAAAGTATGTGAATCCACCGCTAACCAGGGCAACCTTGCACCCCGACTCTTTGAGACTCTTTATGAGCTCTTTCGCACCTTCAGTAAGCCTTATCTCCCTGTATATTCTCTCGAGAACTTCAACCGGTAATCCCTTCAATAACTTAACCCTCTGCTTGAGGGCCTCTTTAAAGCTTAGCTCTCCGTTCATAGCCTTTCTCGTCAGCTCCTTGACTTTAGCTTCCACGCCAGCAGCCTTCGCAAGTTCATCTATTATCTCTGCATCAATGAGCGTTGAATCCATATCGAAGACTATCAGCCTTCTGCTTGTTGAAAGTGAATAGGGCCGCATTACTATATCGAGCCCCTCGCTCTCCACCTCCTCCTTCAGCACTCGTTTAACCTCTTCAACATCCTGATCTTTGACGTTAACGAGGAAGTCTATAGAGATCAGTCTGTCCCTTGCCGTCAAACTCGTTCTCTCGATGTTGATGCCCATTCTGTAGAGAACCCTTGTTATTGAATAGACTATGCCCACCCTGTCTTCCCCAAGGACTGTCAGGACGTAGAGATTCTTTTCCTCTCCTTCTTTCCTCTCAAAAGGCGAGACAGAGACGTTTACACCAAGTTCCTTCCCTCTGGCGACGAGCCTCTTTTCAACCTCTTCAGTATTCACTCCTTCAGCTTCAGCAACTATGAACATGACAAAAAGGCCCTGAAGGACTGTCTGCTCTATATCGATGATGTTAATTCCTTCATTTGCAAGTACTTCAGATATTCCACATATTATTCCCGGCCTGTCCATCCCATATACTGAAATGCCGATTAGCACAGCTCATCCTTCACCTCAGAATATTTGAAGGCTTTGCCAAATAAACTTAACCAGAAATAACAGCTTGCAAAAGAATTTAAAAATCGACAAGAAAGTTCAGGATTAATAATGGTGATAAAATGAAGGTTGGCGTGTTCATCTGTCACTGTGGTTTGAACATAGCCGGCAAAATCAATGTTAAGGAGCTCGTGGAGTATGCAGGAAAGTTTGCAGATTATGCGGAAGATGTAGATTATGCATGCTCCGAAGCCGGGCAGGAGGAGATAGCGAGAGCTATAGCTGAAGAAAAGCTTGATTCTATCGTGGTTGCTGCCTGTAGCCCAAAACTCCACGAAGCAACCTTTCGGCGGGTGGCAGCAAAAGCCGGCATAAACCCCTATATGGTAACAATAGCAAACATCAGGGAGCAGTGTACATGGGTTCATTCGGGCATTGAGGCACAGCTCAAGGCTATGGATACAATCCGCATGGCCATAGCAAGGGCAAAGCAATCTAAGCCGCTGGAAAGAAAGAGAGCAAGAATAAGAAGGGCTGTTGCGGTTGTTGGTGGTGGGATAGCAGGAATAGAAGCTTCACTGACAATGGCAAAGGCGGGAATAAAGGTCTATCTGATAGAGAAGAGGCCATCAATCGGCGGCCACATGGCATTGCTCAATGAGGTTTTTCCAACCAACGACTGCTCAATCTGCATTCTTGCCCCGAAAATGAACGAAGTTTGGGAGAACGAGAACATAGAGGTTATCACGAATGCTGAAGTGGAGAAAATATCTGGCAGAGTTGGTAACTTCAGGCTTAAAGTGTTAAAGCATCCCCGTTACGTCAACGAGAACTGCAAGGGCTGTATAGATGATTGTTCTTCAGTCTGCCCGGTCGAAGTTTACGATGTTGGCATACGAAAGGCCATATACATGCCATTTCCACAGGCAACTCCTCTTTATGCTGCGATTGACTGGGAGAACTGCATCAGGTGTGAGCTGTGCGTTAAGGCCTGCAAACCCGATGCAGTTGACTTCAGCCAGAAACCGGAAGAAATTGAAATAAACGTCGGAGCGATCATATTCGCCACTGGCTTCAAGCCATTTGACGCAAGACGAAAGCCTGAGTACGGATACGGCAAATTGGAGAACGTGATTACGAGTCTTGAGCTCGAAAGGTTGCTGTCGGCAAGTGGGCCAACGATGGGGGAACCCATAAGAAGAGATGGCAAGAAACCAGAAAAGGTTGCTTTCATTCAGTGCGTTGGTAGCAGAGATGTAAACACGAACCCTTACTGCTCAAGAGTTTGCTGCATGGCAAGTCTGAAAAACGCCCTGATACTGAAGGAGCGCTTCGGTATAGATGTAACTATATTCTACATCGACATGAGAGCGGCTGGCAGAGGGTATGAAGAGTACTACCGGATGACAATGGAGAAAGGCGTTAGATTTGTTCGAGGCATTGTTGGAAACCTCTACGAAAAAGATGGCAGAATCGTCGTTAGATATGAGGACACCCTGCTTTCGAGAGTCTTTGATGAAGAATTCGACATGGTCGTACTTGCAATCGGGATGGAGGGTAACAGCTTACTTCCCAAGAGTGAGGATGGCTTTGCTGAGGTTGCTCATCCCAAGCTCAGGCCGGTGGAAACCAGCACTAAAGGCATGTTCGTTGCGGGAACTGCAAGTGGGCCAAAAGATATTCAGGAAAGCGTAGCTTCAGCCGGTCTTGCAGCATCAAAGGCAATGCAGCTTATATGTTCAGGAGAGGAGGAACTCGAGCCGTTCAACGCATACGTTATCCCCGATAAGTGTGTCGGCTGCGGACTTTGCGTTAAGGTATGCAGGTTCAATTCAATAACCATGGACGGAAAAGCGGCAATAGATGCAAAGGCATGTGCAATGTGTGGTGCTTGCGTTGCCGCATGCCCTGCAGATGCAATAGATATGGGCTTCTTCAGCGACGAGCAGATTATGGCAGAAATCGATGCATTAACTGAAGAAAAGAACACAGACCCCCTTATCCTCGCATTTGCCTGCTGGTATTGTGGTTATTCTGCACTCGATTTAGCCGGAACGCTGAAACTTTCATATCCCCCCAACATCAGGGTAATCAGAGTCCCCTGTTCTGGCAGAGTGGATGCAGAGTGGATTGTCAGAGCTCTCGAAAGAGGTGTGGACGGTGTTGCTGTCATCGGATGCAGGCCTTCCGAGTGTCACTTCGGTGTAAACAGCATAGCCATGAAGAGAGTTGAAGGGCTCAACGAAGCACTTGAGCTTTACGGGGAAGGGGGAAGAGTTAAAGGGATATGGTGTTCAGCAGGAGAGGCGAGGAAGCTCGTAAACAGTCTTTCAGAATTTGTTGAGGAGTTGAGAAAGAGGTGACGGAAGAAATTAAACCGGAGAGAAATGCGGAAGTCGAGGAAAGACTGAAGCTAATCCAGAATTTTGAAGGGGAGGTCAGAGAGCTTATCTTCAACGCAGAGCTCTGCAACGGCTGCAAGATTTGCGTATATGCATGCCCGGTAAATGCCATAGAGTTTGCCGGTATCGAAGCATTAGCAGCAGGCATGCCCCTCATAATAGACCATCTCCAGTGCGCTTTCTGCGGAATCTGCTACGCTTTCTGTCCTCTCCATGCTTTTGAGTTCAGGATTAATGGAAAAACACCTGAACTCCCACTTGAACTTGCAGGAGAAATTCAGAAGCTTGAGGGCTGTATTGACTGCATGCTTTGCATGAAAGCCTGTCCTGTGGAGGCAATAGAGTGGAAGGCCATTAAAAGAAGGGAAGATTTTCCTGAAGTGGAAGCGGAGGGCAGTATAAAGATTGATACAAAGAAGTGCAACTTCTGCGGGATATGCGCCGGATTCTGCGATGCCTTCAGGCTCATCGAAAAGGATGTTACTCCTGAAAGCCTGATACCATTTTCCGAAATTCTGATTGATGAGGAGAAATGCGATTACTGCAAGCTTTGTGTTGACCTCTGTCCGGAAGAGGCGATTGAAGTTGAAAGCACAAATCCTGTGATTGCAGAAGTAAAGAAAGTTGCAGATGTTACATTTACAGATAACTGCATCCACTGTGGGGTATGCGTTGAAGTCTGTCCGTATGAGGGCGTCAAAAACGTAAAACCGTTCGAGGGAGACATAAAGGTATTCTGGAACAGGCTTGCAAGGAAGTGCGATGTCATGAGCTGTAAAGCATGTCTTGTAGTTTGCAAGTCAAGAGCGTGGTACTACGATGGGGAACTCAAGCTCGATGATAGATTCTGTATCTACTGCGGAGCATGCGAGAACGTATGCCCGCACAACCTGATAGAGGTCAGGAGGACTGCCCTAATCAAGCAGAATTTTGAGTGGGCTGGCTGGCAGAAGGCTGTTGAAAGAGTGAACTCAAAACAGGTTGTGGAAAAAGTTGCGGGATTTTCCTTCCAGCCCTCTGCACCTCCTCCAGCTCAGAAAAAGTATGAAACCGGCACGCTGAAGAAGCGTAACCTTAAAGCGATCAGAGAAGCCTTAAAAAAGCCGGGATACAGGAGGGCATTCGAAGTTGGAAATCCGAAGAAATTCATCGCCGGAGTGAAGAGATATGCCAAAAAGACTTGAAGGAAAATGCATCGTTTTGGGAATAACCGGCAGCCTTGCTGCTGTGGAATGTGTTAAGCTGATCAGAGAGTTGCAGCGGAGGGGTGCAAGAGTAATTGCAGTAATGAGTGAAAATGCAGAGAAGATAATTGGTAAAGCTGCAATTGAGTTCGTTGCAGAGCTTGCTGGTGAAGGAGATCATGTAAAACTCTTCGGTAAAGATGGAATCGCCGATGTTATGCTCATAGCTCCAGCAACCGCAAATACGATATCCAAGGTGGCCTGTGGAATAGCGGATTCAGAAATCACAACAATGGCCTTAACAGCCTTAGGTAGTAAAAAACCGGTAATTGTTGCTCCTGCAATGCACGGCAGCATGTTTGAAAGCCCCTTCTTTACAGAGAACCTCGAAAAGCTGGAAAAGCTCTGCACAATAGTCATGCCAAGGCTTGAGGAGGGAAAAGCCAAGCTGGCTGACATCGAAACGATATGCCTCCATGTAGAGAGATGCGTTGCGAGCAAAGAGTTCAGGGGTATGAAGGTAGTGATCACCTCCGGGCCAACGTATGAGTTCATCGACCCCATAAGGTTCATAAGCAACAGAAGTTCCGGAAAGATGGGCGCAAACCTTGCAATCGAGTTCTGGAGGAGAGGAGCGAAAGTTGTACACATCACATCAAAGCCAACGGGGCTAAAGCTTCCGGACTTTGAAGAAATCAATGTGACATCTGTATCAGATATGCTCAGAGCCTGTCTTTCAGAGATACCATGTGACCTCTTCGTTTCTGCTGCTGCTCCTGCCGATTTTACAATCGAAATGGAAGAATCCAAGATAAAAACAGCAGAGGAGCTGACACTGAAGCTGAAAGCTTCACCAAAGATACTCTGGGAGGTGAGAAAGATCTACGATGGAGCGGTCATAGGATTCAAGGCAGAAACGGGAGTGAGTGAGGAAAAACTGTACGAAATCGCCTATGAAAAGATGCTTCACGACAGGCTGGACATGGTAGTTGCCAACGACGTATTAACAAAAGGCATGGGCACCCCGGATACAAAGGTTCTGGTAATAACGGCAGGCCGGAAGGCATGGATTGAGGGTATGAAAGAAGATGTTGCGAGCAAAATAGTGGATATATACGTGGAAGACTGCCTATGTTCTTCGCCCCGGCAAGCATAACCTGTTTCTTCACACCGGAATTCAGGAAGAGCCCTGCGGAGACCGGTTCCTACGGTGTGGGAATTACACTCGATAAAGGAGTCAGAGCAAGGCCTGCAGACAGACTGCTCGTTAATGGAAAAGAGATAAGTTTTCCCACTGTAGAGTACGTCCTCGAAGCTCTCAATGGAAGAGGTGTGGAAATAGAGACGGACTTTCCATTGGGTTGCGGTTTTGGCATGAGTGGCGCTTCAGCCCTTGCAACCGCTTTCACAATTGCAGAGGAAAAAAGGCTAAACTACTCATTCTACAGACTCGCAGACCTTGCACATGAAGCTGAAGTTGTCAACCGGACCGGGCTCGGAGATGTTGTGTGTCAGGTTCATGGAGGAATAGTTGCAAGGCTGAAGCCCGGCTGCCCCTCCACGGCAAGAGTGGACAAATTTCTCTGGAGAGTCAAAATGGATGTGGTCATAATGGGCGAGCTCGATACTGAGGAAATGCTCGAAAGCTTTGACTTCTCTATCGGGAGGAGGTGTCTCAAAGACTTTCTGCGAGACCCTACAGTGAATAATCTGTTTGTACAATCAAAACGCTTCGCAATCGAAACAGGACTGGTAGAAGACGTTAGAGATGTTATTGAGGCAGTAGAGGCTGAAGGCGGTATGGCATCAATGGTGATGCTGGGAGATGCTGTATTTGCCATAAACGGTTACAATGCGCTTAAAGAGTTCGGTCAGCCTGTGGAAGTTAGCTTAAACCCGTGCGGTATCAGATTTCTTGGCCTTTAAAAACTTATATAGTTAATCCGTACAATACAGAGGTCGAAATCCTTTCGCTAATTTTTTATAAGTGAAGCATAACTTACTCAGGGGTAGAAATGGTGGGACTGTTTGAGCTCGATGAGAAAGATAAGAAGATACTTGAAATCTTAGAAGAAGATCCCGAAGTTTCCCAAAACGAAATTGCCAAGCTTGTGGGTCTTTCCCAGCCTTCGGTGGGGGCAAGAATTAAGAAAATGAAAGAACTTGGAATAATCAATCATACCTACGGCATCAACATCAGAAATCCAGGACTTTATATTCTGAAGGTAGATGTGAAATGCAGGCAACCGAGAGAACTGCTAAAACTCTTTGAAGGATGTCCTTTCTTCCTCAACGGATTTATTGTTGCCGGGAACAGAAATCTGACGATGCTGTTCATAGGTGAAGATCTTTCAACCCTCGAGGCAATAGTTGATCAGCATATAAGACCAAATCCTGATGTTTACGATATCGACGTGGGTATAGTGGTAAGAGCAGAAAGAGACACGGTTGTACCCATGAAAATACACATCGAACCTGCAGATGTGCCATCCTGCAACTCAAACTGTGGAGAGTGTGAATACTGGATTAATGAGCTCTGCCTGGGCTGCCCGGTGACGGGACACTACAGAGGTAAGATATGGAAGTAAGAGGATGCTGAGCAGAGTAAAAAACCGCACTACGTCTTTGCTATCTCCTGTAACAAAAATACTCGCAAAAGCTGGTGTAAAACCAAATCATCTAACAGCCATTGGCTTGATTTTTGGTTTCTCTTCTGCTCTCCTGATTTCCTTCGGAAATCTGATTGAGGGTGCTGTAGCAATTCTCATCAGCGGGTTAATGGATATGCTCGATGGAGCACTTGCAAGAAATACTACAAAGATAACAGAGTTCGGTGGATTTCTCGACTCTGTCTTTGACAGGTACGTTGATACAGCAATTTTTATCTCCTTGGGCATTTATGGAGTTGATTGGCTTATTGTTGCTCTTGCCCTCAGCGGGGCCCTGCTGGTAAGCTATACAAGAGCGAGAGCTGAAAGTGTAATCTCCAAGTGCGATGTTGGAGTTGCTGAAAGAGGAGAAAGGTTGATTATAATAGTCATCGGTCTTCTTACCGGCTACATCTGGCAGGCGGTTGCGTTAGTCGCTTTTCTATCCCACACAACGGCCGTACACAGAGTGGTTTACACTCACCTTCAGAGCAATAGGTAGAGTTCCATCCCGCTTATAATAAGAAAGGGCAATAATCAAACGGAAGCTGAGAATTTACATCATGAAAATAAAAAACTTTCATCCCTTTGTTATGAGATCCGGGCGTATGCCAACCTCTTTAATCTCCGGAATGTCTCCTACAAAACCAATAATATCTTCTTTCACGACAATTGCTCCTTTTATATAATCTTTTGACTTACCCCAAAACTCTTCAAGCGCTTCTTGCACCTCAATTCTACCGTAACTTTCTTGTATGTAGTTTCCGAGAGCTGTTGCAAAGGCATCTGATATGCAGGCATCACTACCGATAACAGTTGCAGCATCAGCGTATCCAAAGCTTATTGAGTGACCAATCTTCCCGCTTGAAGTGCAGACTGCAATGATTTCATCTGCTGGCTCTATTATCAGACCAATACTGGAGGGATATATACCAATAACGAGCTTTCTATCAGTGCACACGGCAATATCTCCTCCATTATCCACCACAACGAATTGTGTGTATCTTGAGACCTCTTCCACTGCATACTGAGCTATAGCACCAGCAACGGCCGCCATTGGTCCTACACCTGCAAGCCTGGATGCTTTACACATCCTGCCGGTGATCCTTCCTTCACACTCGTATGGCTCAAGAGTTGTGAAAAAGAGTGGGTCTCTCGCAATGGTTTCTTCAATCTCTCTTCTCGCCTCTATGATTGCCCTGACCGCTCTTTCATATCCTTCCTCATTCTCAACGAGAATTGTTGCTATTGTTTGTTTGTGCCTGAATCTAAACCTCAGATAACTCATGGAAGCTTTAACGCTTTCGTCGGGCACACGGTGACACAGCTTCCACAGTGAATGCACCTTGAGGTATCTATTACAACTTTCCTCTCCTTACTGAACCCTATCGCCTCAACAGGACATATGCTTATGCACAATCCACAGTGAACGCATCTCTCTTCATCTTTCTCGACTGCCTCCTCCATAGAATGTACGTCCACACCGTAACTCCTCAGGATGTCCGCAACCCTCTCTGCTTTCCCGTCTTCCACCTCTACAACGAGCTCTCCTTCTCTCGGCCCAACACTTGCCCGGATTATATTCAGAAGAGTTGAAGTTTCAATTGTTGCAAGAGAGATTATCGGCTTTTTTACCGCCTTAGGGTCAAACTTAAGCTGAAGCATCACTTTCATCACCTCGCCAGTAGCCTGCTAAGGTCTTCACTGGTAACCATACCTACGATGCGGTTCTTTGCATCCACAACTGGTAAAGCAGATATGTTATGTTTCTCCATCTTTCTGGCAGCAACCTCAACTGGCTCGTCGGGCATTGTTGTGATGACTTTTCGGGTCATTATTTCGGCAACACCTCCAGCTTTCTTCATTGCAACAGCCTTTGCCACATCCCAAGATGTTATTATCCCCACAAGCCTGCCTTCCTTAACGACGGGCAGATGGTTGATGCTCTTCTCTATCATTATCCTCGACGCTTCTTCAATGAGTGTTTCCGGTTCAATGGTAATTGCTTGTGCCATCACGCTCTTCACAAACTTTACTTCCTCCTGCCTCATGGGTCTAAATACACATTCTCCACTGAGTCTTTCCACAGGAGCTGTCAGGAAGAACTCTCCAGATTTTATCTGCTTCTCAAGCTCCTTCATTATTTTCCCAGCTATGTAGAGGCTTGAGAGGGAAGAGACTCTTACCTCCTCCCCATTTATCTCAACCTTTCCGCTCTTGAGTTCAGCATAGTTCACCTTTTTTATCGTAGGTCTCTGCCTTCTTGGCACCCCGAAATCTATTATTTTCGTCCAGATTTCCTCATCCCTTATTGCGGTTGCTTTTGCTATTTCGGTGTTCAATACAGGAATTGGAATTCCTATACCAACGTACATCGTGACTCCGTAGCCGGGAAAAACAGCTGCTTTCATAAACTCCGGTTTCATCTCCTTGAGGTTGCCCCTCACCATAAGTGTTCCATAAGGTGGACAGTGCTGCGTTCCTTCACCTATCACATAGCCCTTTGCCCCACAGAGGAATATTCTCGTTCCAACACCTATAGTTCTGTACTCCGGATCGTTGTTGAGTGGCGAGATTTCACCACAACCTGCGAACGTAACGTTTCCAAAGTGAGGAAGAAGAGTACCCATATATGTCTGCAAAATCTGATTTGAGGAGTTTGTTGCAGCATTATAACGCTGGTATGCATTTCTGGGGTTAAGCATCACCGCCTGATTGAGATCATCAAGGGCAACTTCTGAGATTATCTCCTTGCGTGGATAGCAGTCAGTTCCCTTTGAAATCGCTTTAAGCGATACTTCCTTCCCGCTGACGAGTTCTTCTATAACATGCGCCCCACCATACTCCCCGCTCTTTTCTGAGAGCTGGGTAACGCCGAGATAGGCATCAACTGCGGCAATGCCAGTATAGGCCTCAACGTCATTGAGCCAGACCCTCTGCATTCTTATTGGTGGGTCAGAATGACCAAAGTTCATGAACACACCAGATGAGCACATGGCTCCAAATGTGCCTGTTGTTACAACGTCAACCTCTTTTGCTGCTTTCTCCGCTCCAAGTTCAGAAACAAGCTCCTTCATTTCACTTGCTGTTACAACGCAAACATTGCCTTCTTTGATTCTCTGATTGATTTCCCCAACTGTTTTCACAGAGGAGGCTTCGATCTAAGCTATATAAACATTTCTAATTTTAGGATTCCCCAAAATTACAATTTGTAATAGAGGTCACAACTTTCTTGTTTTATAGGCTGCTCATTTCATTAAATTATCTCACTAAAAAATTAGAAAATTATTGGACGGAGAACTACTTTCTCCTCTTTAGAACTTCTTCAAGCTTTTTCTCTAACGGCTCCTCGTGCGTATATGGGCACATGAGGTAGTGCTCGACAGCCTTTGCTATTGCATCCTTTGTCGCACTCTCACCAGTCTTCTTCTTTAACTCTTCAAGCACGTGTTCTGGCAACACGGTCTGGGCATGAACAATTTTAACCATTGACTCTCACCACCTGTTGATATGAGTGATACTTCAAGTACTTAAACTTTTCTCATTATTACAATGATGGAGAATTAAAATCCCAACCCACAATGGATTTAACGTACACTTTGACGGCATCTATCCTCTTTTCTGCAGTTCCAAGATAGTTCTCCGGTCTCAGCATTTCTTCAAGCTCTTCCCTGGTAATATGCTCCGTAACCACTTCCTCCGCAACAAGTTCATCAAACAACGAGGTTTTATTCTTGTAAGCCCTCATAGCAGCTTTTCTGATTATTTCATGTGCATCTTGCCTGCTCACACCTCTTCTGGTTAGAGCTATCATCACAGCTTCACTCATATTAAGGCCTCTGTGTATTTCAAGGTTTCTGTTTATGTTCTCTAAGTTAAGAGCAATAGATGAAACTACCTTTATCATTTTACTCAGAATGTGATCAGCAAGAACCGAAGCTTCAACGAGGATAATCCTCTCGGCTGAGGAGTTTGTCAGATCACGTTCCTCCCAGAGAATTGAGCTCTGATGTTGCGGCTCCACAAAACCCCTGACAACTCTTGCAAGCCCGCATATGTTCTCACAATCAATTGGGTTGCGTTTGTGAGGCATTGTTGAACTTCCAACCTGTTTTTCTTTAAAGTGCTCCATCACCTCCCCAACTTCCGCCCTCTGAAGAATTCTGATATTCATCGCTATCTTCTCTAAGGTTGCTGCAAGGCCAGCGAGGAACTCTACGTACTCGCAGTATATATCACGGGGAATTATCTGACTGGAGATTACCGCAGGTTTCAGATTAAGAATTTCCATAACATCTTTCTCAATTTCCAGCCCCTCACTGCCAAAGGCAGCCTGAGTACCGACGGCTCCACTCATCTGACCTACGAGTAATCTTTCTTTTAGTTCTCGAAGGCGCTGATAGTGTCTCGCAATTTCTGAAGCCCAAAGTGCGAAACGAAAGCCATAGGTCGTGGGTAAAGCTGCCTGCCCGTGAGTTCTGCCCAGACAGATAACATTACGGTACTCCTCGGCCTTTTGGAGAAGAACGTGGGCGAGCTTTTTTAGCCTAATCTCAAATATCTTTACCGTATCCCTGAGCTGTGTTGCGGTTGCAGTATCAGTTATGTCGTTGGAGGTTGCACCGAAGTGAATCCATCTCGCAGCATCACCTGCGACTTCCGAGATGGCTTTGACCAAGGCCATGACATCGTGCTTTATTTCTGACTCAATTTCCTTAACTCTTTCTGGCTTTATTCGAATTGCTTTGCTCCTTACTTTCTCGACCTCCTCCTCGCTGAGATATCCACGCTTCGCAAGAGCTTGCAGAAGAGCTATTTCAACACGAATCATTCTCTTTATCTTGCTTTCCTCACTCCATATTCTCTTCATCTGTGGAGTTCCATAACGGTAGTCGACAGGATGAACTATCATTGCCAAAAGAAATGCGGCACAATATAAAAATTTGATGAAGCTAAAACCTCAGACGTGTATCGCCCTTTACTGCTTCTCTGATGCAGAAGTACTCTTTCTTAATCTTTATGAGGTATTTACACTTTTTACCCGTATATCCAGCGATGCAGAGCTGACAGTCCTCGGGATACACTCTCTTAATGCCAAGTCCGTATTTTTCGGCAAGAAGCTCGATGGTGGTCATTTTCATACCACCTCTTACTCTATCTTCTCAATCTTTTTAAATCTATCTGGTCTCCATCCTGTCAGAGAAAGAATTAAATTCAGATAGATAAAGTGCATTGAAAGATGATGATATAAGGGCCCGTGGTCTAGCGGTTATGACGTCTGCCTCACACGCAGGAGGTCCCCGGTTCGAATCCGGGCGGGCCCACTGTATTGCCTGCCTACAGGGTCGGCAACGTAATATAGAAGCTCCAGAAACTTCCCCTCAACGAAATCGCTGAGATTCGGGATGTATTTCCTCGCAGCTTCCAGGACGTCCTTCCGAATACTCAACCTCACAGGGACTTTACCAAGGTTCGGACGTGGCATAGATGAGTAATATGGCCATGAAATGATAAAGTTAGCGGAAGCTGTCACTAAGGAGAGTATTATTTTCTTTTCTTTAAAATAAAATAAATAATAAAATGTGTCTTCGTGTCCTTGTGTCTTGCGTGTCCTGGAAATTTTGTGTTAGTTGTGTCCCTGTGTCCTTGTGTCTTGGAACTTTGTGAAGTTGCCTGAAAAAAATGGGGTGTTCACCAATATAGAGTAGGACACACCTTAGTAAAAAGCAAGCAAACTCCTCCATTTACTAAAAGAAGGCAGGAGAGCCGTGACCTGCGATCAGATTGTGTCAGGACACGCAGGACACACCACAGGTAAGGGACTTACATCTTGATAAATTTGTGTATGTTTGCAATCATACCAAAACTTGCTGCTGGCTGCTTAGCGAAGCGTGGGGTTTTCTTCCATTTTTCAACAAAACTGGATGGAACTTCCTTAGCGGCTCTTAGGTATAACTTGGCGTATTGCTTAGCTATTTCATCTGTCACTCTTTTTTCTGTTTCCTCAAGAAATTTTTTAATGAAGATGTTTTTACTTATGCCAGCCTTCTTGGCCGATTCAAGTAACCAGTCGAGTAAAATTCTTTCTGCCACAACACCCGAAACTATATTAAGAAATCCTTCTCTGATATCTCCTAAATAGTCATTCTTTAAATCGAGTTCAATGATTGGTGTGATATATGTTTTTAGAAATTCCTTAAGCTCCACTTCTTCCTCAGGAGATAAAGCCTCTTGAATTTTGTTTAGCTCTTCACAAATTATGCCAAGCGCTTCGTCAACACGCAAAATTATCAGCTGGTTGGGATCTCTGAAGTAATGTCTGCGTCTCTTGTCTTCTCCTGTTTTAGATTTTATAAGTCCTGCTGCTTCAAGCTCTCTTACTGCTTTTGCTACACTCTGATGAGATAAGCCAGTTTTCATTATAAGATCATTGTACGTTGCGCCTGGATTTTCAACTATGGCCTTGAGGATATCTAATTTACTCAACTTCATCCCTCCAACTATTGAGTTAATTCACTCAACATTATTTAAAGTTTACTTGACAAAACATTTAAATATCAAATAACTCAACTACAATTGAGGGAAGTGAGATGTCTAACAAGGTGAAAAACAAAACAATTTGTATGCCTCCAGGGTATCTCCAAAGGATTAAACAAGCTGCGTCCATTCTCGGAATCAGCGAATCAGAACTTGTGAGGCGCTCAGTTGATGAGTATCTTCTAAAATTTGGATTTTCAATTAGAGATGTGGAAGATGAATATAATTGATTTTAAAAAATAAGGAGGAACCAACATGGTTCAATCTAAGCTACCAAGGAGGAGTAAGAAACGCACCGTAATAAATGTTTCTGAGCTTCCATCATCCTGTTACGAGGACGGTTCTCTTTGTGGTGACTTTCTCACTGAGTTCTGTCCGTTAAAGGAGGTTCTGAACCATGGAGGGGTTATTCTCCGCTGCTAAAGACTATCTCGCCAAAAGACTTAGCGTTATTCCCGTAATGGCTATTCCAGAGACTGGCAGGAAGGTGGCTTTAGTCAAATGGGAGGAGTTCCAGCATAGGCACCCCTCTTTAGGAGAGATCGAAAGCTGGTTCCTCCATCCTGAGCAATTCCCAGCCCTGAGAAACGGAAAGAATAAGCTTGGTTTAGCAATTGTAACGGGCAGAATTTCAGGCAACTTGGTAGTTATCGACTTCGATGGTGAAAAACCAGCCTTGGAGGTCCTTCCAGAGCTGAAGGAAAAGTATCCTGATCTTTTCCAGAAGTTCCTTAACACCTGGATAGTCAAAACTGGCAAAGGTGTCCACTACTACTTCAGAATCAAGGATCCCGAAAATCTGGATCCAAAGTTCTTTGGCAACAGAATAGGCATAAGACCAGGCATCGACATAAGGGCTGAAGGCGGTTATGTCGTTGCGCCTCCCTCTCCTCATCCCTCAGGCTCCTGTTATGAGTTTGCCAAGAAGCCTGAGAGAATAGCTGAGCTGACAGCCAGCGAATACATCACCCTCCTTAGTTTTCTGGAGGGAGATAGCGTCAAGGATGACGTTAAGCCAAGAGCTGCCGCTAAGGAGGGTGACATAAAACTTCCTGAAAGCAAGATCCTGGAGATCGTCAATCTCCTTCGACCAATTTATAGACAGGGCTACAGGAACTATGTTGTCCTCTTCCTCAGTGGCTGGTTAAGGAAAGCAGGCGTGGATTACAGCTCAGCCCGCAAGGTTATAGAGATCCTTGCGGAGGGAGACGAGGAGAAGGATATAAGGCTCTACGTCCTTGATAGGACCTACGGCCTGAAAGGCAATCCTCCGAGCGAGGACGAGCTTAAGGGCAAAAGCGGTTTGCAGGAGATAGCTGAAAAGCAGCTAGGAGAGGAAAAATCTTTAGAGCTGATAAGGGGGCTTGAAGAGCATCTCGGCAGGGCTTCACCCTTCAGGGATTCAGTCT
>JARQZL010000141.1 GCA_029984855.1 Archaeoglobales archaeon
GTACAAGGAGGTTTCGGAAATAAAGCTTGACATAAAGCCTGTGCTTTCCATCGACTTCGACGACCTTCTGATTGGCTCATCGAAGGGGCTTTACCTGGCGGAGGTTTAGATTTTTCAATTCGAAGCACGAAGGTTTATAGTAGAGAAATCAGGAGGTATGGAATGTGGGAGGGCTGCTGGAATTCTGATGGTGCGCTGGCAATAAGTTGTAGTGGCAACGGCAGCAAATGGATAAAGGGTGGGTAGATGATATGGATCACAATGGTATAGCCTATCTGGACGGTCACTTTTCGGTGTGTGCAGAAGCTCCAGCTTGGTGGTCTCTCAAGGCAAACTGGCCAGATGATAGCGTCGTTCAGCATGAACTTTCACACAACTTTGGTGCACTTGATCATTCAACCCCTGCTGAATGTATAATGGACTACTGGGATGCATTCTGGGGAACGGATAGCTGGTGTACGGACTGCTGGAGCGTCGTAAATGCAAACGTCTGGGGGCCAAACGGATGAACAGCAGGTATTTTTTAATTTTTTGTCTGTTCGCCATTCTCTCTGCGATCTCCACTTACTGCGGCGTGCCCTGGTATCTTACAGCCCCTCCTGTACTGGTTCTGTTGGGTTTTGCGTCGCTCATATTGTATAGAAAACATAAGAAGAAATATGCGCTGTTTCTTGCGGTTCTCCTGGTGTCTGCTGGCTCAATCATAGCTCTGATAGACCTTCAGCTTTATTTCTCCTATGAACATAAACCAGCCAGACCCATGAGTGCACGTATCTGGAACATGGGTAACGCTCATAACGTCAGACTCACCGTCATCGATTCTGCTGGAAACGAAATCTTCAACAAAAGCTACACTGTCAATGGCGGTGAAAGCATAGATACCGGGCCAGTAACAGGTAAACCGGGGAGGTATTCGGTAATAGCTGAGGTGGATGGAGAAAGAGTTAATCAGACAGTTGAACTGTGGGAATGCAGGTGTAAAACCACTATATGGATTACGATAAGGGATGCTGGGCATGAAACTCTGGTGGATATGGAGAGCAAGGTGATTATGTTTGACTGAATATGAAAATATAAAATGTTTATATTCTGTAATCTCAGGCTAAGCAACTGCTATCTCAAACCCCTCGCGTGACTGATTACGTGCTTCAGGGAGTCCAGTATGAGCTCAGCTCCAAGCTTAACGGCCTTTGGCGAGCCCGGGAGGCAGAAGATAGCTTTTCCATCTCTAATGCCGGCAATTGCCCTTGAAAGGATTGCTGCACTTCCAACCTGCTGGTAGCTGAGCATTCTGAAAATCTCGCCAAATCCATCGAGTCTTTTCTCGATGAGCGGTTCAACGGCCTCAATTGTAACATCTCTGGGTGTTATGCCTGTACCGCCCGTCGTAACAACTGCATCACTGATTTTGAGACATTCCTCGACAGCAGCTCTTATCTTTTCCATGTCATCTGGAGCGAGCCTGTAGGAAACAATCCTGAATTTCTCTCCAAGCATCCTCACGAGAGCCTTTCCTGACTCGTCATCGGTCTTTTCCAGCCCGTCGATGTACATATCGCCGTACTTCTGCCACTTCGATGTGGATATGGTTATTACTGAAACGGTCACATCCACATCGGCAACATGACTGGCGTGACTCAGGAAAACCACCTCTCAAGCGTTGATTGTGAGGCCTGCATTCCTGCTTTCAGCTTCTCAACGGCCTTCTCTACTCTACCCCTACTGAAGTCGTGCTCCTCACACAGAAATTCGATTATCTTCTCCTCATCCGGCGTGCCAAAGCGGAGACTGTACTCATCCGTAACAGGCGGGTTAAGAAAGAAGTTTCTGATTTCCTCTATGTTCTCCTGTTCGACTTTGAGGGCGTTCATCGCTTTAAAAACATCTCCGTATGTTTTTATGTGCTTATACGCTTTCTTTGCTCCAACTCCCTTTATTCCCTCGTTGTAGTCCGTTCCCACAAGCAATGCAATGTCAACGAGCTGCTCTCTCGTTATTCCAAGCCTTTTCAGGTTCGCATTCAGGTCAATAACCTCCGGTTTAACATCGATGTAAATGTTCTTTCCGGGCAGTTTTCTCTTTCCGGTGATTGCAAGATTTCTTGCGAGCTTTGGACTGCCAAAAAGTAAGGAATCGTAATCCTGACTGCCGGTAAAATCGACGTCGCCCTTTGCTGCCATGTAAGCAGCCTGCGCCTCCCCCTCACTCGGTGCCTGAACCCATGGAACTCCCATGTACTCAAGCAACCTCTTTGACGACTCGACGATGTATTCATCAATTCTTGCCGCTGCCTGAGCGTACTTCTTTGCATATTTTTCTCCTCTCTCTATCGCAGCTATCCACTTCTCCTCGGCTTCAGCCCTTCTTTCCTTTCGTTCCTCTATCTCTCTGTGCTTGAAGACAGGTGGTTCTCCATCGAAGGCGAAAACGGGCTTTATTCCCGCCTCTATCATGTTGGAAAGGCGATACAGGATGCCGGAGAGGTGGGAGGTTATCCTGCCCTGAGAATCCTTCAGAGGGGTGCCATCGGGCTGCCTTATGATGGATATGAACTGGTAAAGGGTGTTAAAAGCATCAACGGCTATTTTTCTACCAGAGAAATGATCAAGTTTTACCTCTTCTCTCTCAAGCAGGTCACCTATGTCCGCACCCATATCACTGCCTTGTCATCATGGAAGATAAGTTTATTCTTACGGCATATATCTCACATCGAAAACTACTTGAAACGCCCCGCCTAACTCCATCCATGGAACTCGATGTGAAGAAGTACTATACGCTCCTGTTAAGGCCGGTTGTTATAGTAACAACGGTTTCAGCGGAAGGGAAGGTGAACGCAGCGCCTTTCAGCTTTAACACTCCCATAAGCTTCTCTCCCCCACTCTACGGCTTCTCATGCAATCCGAAGCATGACACCTGGGCGAACATACAGGAGACAGAGGAGTTCGTCGTCAACGTTGCTGGCTACGATCTTGGCGGTTCATTGCACATTCTCGAGCAGAAGTTCCCGAGGGGTGTAAACGAGCTGGAAAAAGCCGGATTAAAAGAGATGGCTTCAAAGACTGTAAAGCCACCAAGGGTTGAAAAGGCGATGGCCTGGATAGAGTGCAAGCTGCACTCCAGTTACGAGATTGGAGACCACGTCTGGGTTGTTGGTGAAGTCTGCTGCGTTGATGTTAAGGATGGCTGCTGGAAGGAAGTTATTGATGCAGGCAAGGCTTTACTTCACATAAGTGGAGTATTCTTTGCTCAGGAGGCGAAAATAACAAAATACGAGAGGGCAAGGAAATAAGTTAGATAATGAAAGCAGTAATCCTAGCTGCTGGAAGAGGGTCAAGGTTAGGAGGAGCAGTAAAACCCCTTCTGAAGGTGGCTGGGAGAGAGGTACTTGACAGAACTATTCTTCTCCTTTCTCCATACATTGACGGGTTCATAGTCGTTGCTCACGATGACAGAATAGTGGAGCACATGGAAAAGAACTGGAAGGGGAAGGTAGAGTATAGAGTTGTCCGGAATCCAGAACCTGAAAAAGGAAATGGCTACTCTCTGTATCTTGCGAAAGACTGCGTGGATGGCAGGTTTATCCTCGTGATGGGTGACCACGTTTACTCGAAGGAGTTCGTTGATGCTGCAATCAGGGGGGAAGGCCTCATATGCGACAGCAACCCGAAATTCGTCAATGTTGATGAGGCAACCAAGGTAAGGTGCTGCAACGGGAGAGTCGGGGATATAGGGAAAAACCTCAGAAATTACGACTGCATAGATACTGGCTTCTTCATCCTGACACCTGAAATCTTCAAGTTTGCAGAAGAGGTTATCAGCAGGAGGGGGAGAGCAAATCTCTCAGAGATAGTAAAAAAGGCCAAGCCGAAGGTGACGCACCTTTCTGGATTCTTCTGGATGGACATAGACACCAGAGAAGAGTTAAAAAAGGCGCGAAAGCGGGTTGTCAGGCTGAGTGTTAAGGAATATGGAGATGGCTTTGTGTCGAGAAACATCAACAGGAGGATTTCTTTATTTATCTCAGAAAAAATTGTTGACATAGCTACTCCAACTCAGGCAACAATTTTTACTTTCCTGCTTGGGATCTTCTCTGCAGTTGCAGCACTGTCAAGCATTCAACTTGGTGGCGTGCTTTATCAGATAAGCTCGATTCTTGACGGGATAGACGGAGAGATAGCAAGAGCCTCACTGCAGGAGAGCAGATTTGGCGGATGGCTCGACTCAATACTTGACCGCTATGTTGATTTTGTATTCCTTGCTGTTCTCGCCATTATAAGCAAGGAGTGGATTCCGGCCATTTTTGCCATCTTCGGCACTGTTATGGTTAGCTACTCAACCGAACGCTATAAAGCAGCATACTTCGAAGACATATACAGGAAAATACCGTTTATGAGATACCTGCCGGGGAAGAGGGATGAGAGAATATTTGTGATAATGGTCTTCTGCCTTCTCGGCTATATCATCGAGTTACTCTGGCTGCTTGCCATGCTTACAAACCTGAGAGTTGTTGTAACGATACTGGCCGTGTGGAGGTACGGGAGACCTGGCCAACTGAAGTATGAGAGACAATCAAGCCAGAACAGCTAAAATTACAAGCAATTTTTCAGCGGTAAATCCTCCTCTCAATCCTCTCAACTTTCTCTTCAAGTTCACGAATGTAAACATTGAACTTCTTTTCTATTCTATCCTCGAGATCATCCGTGTTAATGGCTATTGTTCTCTTCGTACTCTCGAACTCCTCCATAACTTTCTGCATCCTCAATTCCAGACTTATAATCAGGGCTCCAAGGGAGAGCGTTAACAGGAAGGCAAAGAATATAACCGTAGCATCGACGTTGTTGTAGAGAGAGAGCCACTTGTATGTCAGCATAACAGCAGAAAAGACCATTATTGCCGTGAGAGCGATATCCTCTTTCAGCATTCAGACCACCGCTAAACTGGTTTCTCTAATACTATATATGTTTTTTGAATAATATTAGTGCATTACATGATTTGATATGATTGAAGCAGCACGTCCGCATTGAGCTTACCACATACATGCGTCTGCCCAGTATTCACGTCCGTTATTGCGGCATGAGCAGGAGCAAACAGCTTTGAATCTATCTTGTAGAAGTCATATTCTGCACTCCTGAATATTTCGTAGAATGGTCTTCCGTAGTCTGACGATTCACATGAGGCTATAGCATCAAGTTCCTCGCTGTATCCATCAACCGTCAGATAAACACTTCCGTAGTAGAGCAGGCTGTCGTTAGTTGCACCCATCGCTCTCAGACTATCACCGAATACCGGAGCAATGGGGCATCTGCCAATGGCACTCAAAACCCTGTTGACATCATATCCGAGCTCCAGCATCCTGTACATTGCCGTCTCGATTATTCTGCCGGAAACCTGAATGCTGCCAACTATCGATGCCGTTGGAGCTACAAGAGCGTATACGTCCTCCGGCTCGACATCACACTCCTCTGCTATGTACTCAATAACCCTCTCATCAGGAAGTTTATCCGACTCAAGGGCTATGATAGCATACTCAGCATCGTCCTCATAATCTATGAGCTCATACGTCTTCTTCGGCTTTAATGCAAGAGCTCTTGCCGGCCCACTTCCAATAGCATGATAACCATCAACTTTTATCTGCCAGCCAGCCTTCTGACAGCCCAGGCATGCAAGGGATGGATGGTCTGTATACTCCCTTACAAAGGCGAGCGGAACGCCTTTGACAGTGTCAAGATAAACTTCAACATTTCCGAGTCCACCCATACAGAGTTCTGTGTAGAGGATGCCAGCTGTATATCCGCCAGGAGCGTTAATGCCACAATCAATAATCGTCGCTCCGTTATCAAGAGTTTCAATGTTTATCCTGTACTCTTTTTCGTAATCCTCCTCGTAGTCGAGGATTTCCTCTATGAGGTTAAATGCGAGCTCATTTACACTTACCATTCAACCACCATCTAGTGGAGGGCTGAGAAGTACTTCAACTTTATGTTTCTGTTTCCTTGCTAACAGCAATTAACGGTTATTCTGCTATCCGGCTCAAGGAAAAAGATAAGTTTCAGGTGATGAAAAATAGAGTATGCTAACAAAAAACGCTAAAATTCTCCTTGAGAAGAGGTACCTAAGGAAGGATGAAAAAGGCAGGATTATAGAAACTCCCGATCAGATGTTCAGAAGAGTTGCCAAAGCTATTGCTAAGGTTGACGAAAGATATGGAAAAACAAAAGAAGAGGTGAAAGAAAGCGAGAGAAAATTCTACAGCATGATGAAAAATCTGGAGTTTTTGCCAAATTCTCCAACGCTGATGAACGCAGGAACCGATATAAATCAGCTCTCTGCCTGCTTTGTCCTGCCAGTTGAGGATTCTATGGAAAGCATCTTTGATGCTGTCAAAAACATGGCAATAATCCAGAAGAGCGGTGGCGGGACGGGTATGGACTTCTCCAAAATAAGACCCAAGGGTGATGTCGTCAGATCCACAGGAGGTGTTGCTTCCGGCCCCGTCTCCTTCATGCGTGTATTTGACATAGCTACGGAAGTTACTAAGCAGGGGGGAAGGAGGAGGGGGGCAAATATGGGTGTGTTGAGGTATGACCATCCTGATATAAGGGAGTTCATAACGGCCAAATCTGAGAAGGAAATCCTGGAGAACTTCAATCTGTCAGTTGCAGTTGAGGACAGATTTATGGAGATGGTGAAAAATTCCGAAGACTACTGGCTGATAAACCCGAGAAATGGCAGTAAGGTGGAGAAAGTTAATGCAAGGGAGATTTTTGACCTAATAGTTGATTCAGCCTGGAAGAACGGCGATCCGGGGTTGATATTTCTGGACGAAGTGAACAGGAAACATCCACTTCCGGAAAAAATAAGCACAACCAATCCGTGTGGTGAAGTACCACTCCTCCCGTATGAATCCTGCAATCTCGGCTCGATAAACCTGACAAAAATGCTCAGGAAGTCTGGAGATGGCTGGGAAATCGATTATGACAGGCTGGAGGAAACTGTGAAAAACTCAGTGCACTTTCTTGACAACGTCATAGATGCCAATGAATATCCACTGCCGGAAATAGAGGAAATGACAAAGAAGAACAGAAAAATTGGCCTCGGAGTTATGGGCTGGGCTGAGATGCTGATAAGACTCCAAATAAAATACGACTCAGAAAAGGCGATCAGACTGGCAGAAGAGCTGATGTCATTCATAACCAGAACAGCAAGAGAGAAGTCGGTTGAACTTGGAGAGGAAAGGGGTTCGTTTCCAAACTTCGAGAGGAGCATCTGGTCTAAAAATTACGAGTGCATGAGGAATGCAACAGTCACCAGCATCGCCCCAACTGGAAGCATCTCCATCATAGCAGGATGTTCTTCAAGCATTGAGCCTCTGTTTGCAATTGCATACATAAGACACGTGCTGGATGGGGAGAGTCTGCTGGAGATAAATCCGGAATTTGAAGAAGTTGCGAGGGAGAGGGGTTTTTATTCGAGGGAGTTGATGGAGGAGATATCTAAGAAGGGTTCCTTGAAGGATGTGAACGTACCTGAGGACGTAAAGGAGCTTTTTGTGACTGCTCTGGACATTAAGCCAGAGTGGCACGTCAGAATGCAGGCCGCATTTCAGAAGCATACTGATAACGCTGTTTCAAAGACGGTAAATCTGGCTGCGAGTGCAACGAGAAAGGATGTTGAAGATGTGTTCATGCTCGCATATGAACTGAAGTGCAAGGGAATAACCATCTACAGGTATGGCAGCAGGGCGAAACAGGTACTCTACATTGAAGAAAAAGTGAGAGCAAAACCGGAATATTCTGGGGGATGCATGTCAAGAGAGTGCACACTGTAACACGTTATCCGAGAGAATTTGCATTTCAAATGAAACTGTTGACCACAAAACTTTAACATGGTACGGCTATTTTCAACAATGCACCTCGGATTTCTTAAAAGAGGGCTCAAAAAAGAGAAGACTGAACTTGTTACCCTTGAAGATGCTGAAGCTAAACTTCTGGAGATAATTGAAGAGGGAGAGAGTTCTCTTTCCGAGTTTAAGTCTCAGAAGTTCCCTGAATTGAGGAGTGCTGTAAAAAAGCTGATTTTTGAACTTGAAGCTTTCGATTCTTTGAATCTTCACCCAAGACTGAGAAATGCTGCTAAAAACTTTGTCTCAGTGGCACTCGGTATGTGGAGTGACCTCAACGAAGCTGACAGAGACGGGTTCTTTGAAGAAGCGGCAAAGAACATGGAGAAGCTTGCTCTTATGAAGGTTAAACATTTTAGGATACTCTTTGCTGTTAACCCTCCGGAGATTGCACGGATAGATCGGCAGTTCAGAGAAATTGCCGAAATAATTAGCATCATTGAGAACAAAAAATCTGAATTGAAGCTACTTTCTCTAAAAAATGCGTTAAGCACAGTTAAAGAAATTAAAGAACTCCAAAAAGAACGAGAGTTGCTGAGTAAAGAATGCAGTGAGGCCGACTCAGAGCTCAAGAAACTGAAAAGTTTGAAGGAGAGGAGAGATGGTGATGAACTGAGAGAACTGCTTGCTGAAATGGAGAGGATGGCAGAGGAAGTAAAAGAAAGTGAAAAAAAGGTCCAGAAAAAGATGGCCTATGCAAGAAAGCCCCTCAAGATCTACGCTCATATGATTGGAAGCAGGATTGATACCGGCTCTCCCCGTCTTCTTGATGAACCGGACATTGAGAAGCTTGCATCTAAAGCAGCGCTCGAAATCAGAAAGGGGAGCATAAAGCTGAAAGAGAAACGAATCGATGTTGTCCTTGCTTCTTTGAACGACATATCAAACGGGGAGCTGAAAAAGGAGTTTAAAAAAATCAGCAAGTTGAAAAATGAACTCGCTGACATCAAAAATCGGATAAAAATAGTCAAAGCCGAGATGGATGCAGGTAAACCCGGAAGGGAGAGAGTCCTTGAGAAAAGGCTTCAGTCAGTTAATGAGAGAATAAAGCAGGTGGATGCAAAGATTCTTGCAGCGAAAAAAGATCTTGAGAAAGAGTTGCACGATGTCCTCAACATAACTCTAAAACTGCAACTCTGATGTCTGTTAATCTCCTGGTGCTGTGTTACATCTACAAATGTCCTGCAACATCTGGGATGCAATCAAACCTCAAGCCGATGTCTCTTATAAAAACGCCGGGGGTGGGATTTGAACCCACGCGGGCAGAGCCCACACGCTCTCCAGGCGTGCGCCTTACCTCTCGGCAACCCCGGCCTTTAGTTCACATTGCTGCCACGGTTATAAATGTTACCGGTAGGCATTTATTCAATACTTCAGGTTGCTGGCTATGGTCAGCTATAACGACGTCGTTAACACTGTTGTAGAGCTTTTCAGAAGGGCCGAAACCACTCTTAGTAGCGATGTTGTCAAGGCCCTGCACGATGCCCATCGCAGAGAGGAAGGTACTGCGAAGAGCATTCTCGAAGCGATTCTCAGAAACATTGAGATTGCCGGAAAGGAAAAAATCCCCATGTGTCAGGATACCGGACTGCCAGTAATCTTCGCAGAGGTAGGGAGAGACCTATATTTTGATTTCAGTCTGAGCAATGCGATTAGAGAGGGCGTTGTAAGAGCTACAAAAGAGATACCGCTCCGCCCGAACACTGTTCATCCCCTGACAAGAGAGAATCCGGGAAATAACACAGGACTGCACATGCCTGTAATCCATTACGATGTTGTCGAGGGTAGAGAGCTTAAGCTGACAGTAATGCCAAAAGGGGCAGGAAGCGAGAATGTCTCAGCTTTAAAGATGGCACTGCCGGGAGATAGAGACAGTATCCCCCTTTTTGTTGCAGAAGTTGTTAAAAATGCTGGTGGTAAGCCATGTCCGCCTGTCATAGTTGGAGTGGGAATTGGCTCAACCTTCGATGGAGCGGCGAAGCTTGCCAAAAAAGCTCTGCTAAGAGATATAACAGAAATGAATGACTATGAAAGAGACATTCTTAAAAAAGTAAACTCGCTTGGTATAGGGCCGATGGGCTTTGGAGGAAAAACGACTGCTCTCTCTGTACTAGTGGAGATCGGCCATTGTCATACCGCTTCCCTACCCGTAGCGGTAAACATCCAGTGCTGGGCAAACAGACACGCAACAGCCACTCTGAGGTGATAGAATGGAGCTGAGAATAAAAACTCCCCTGAGAAAAGATGGGGTTTTTAAGCTCAAAGCAGGAGACGTCGTCTACATAACCGGTGAGCTGATAACTGCAAGGGATGAGGCTCATGAGAGAATGCTTGAGTTCATCAGAGCTGGTGAAAACCTGCCCTTCAGCCTTGAGGGTGCTGTCATATATCACTGCGGCCCTCTAATTAAAGACATGCGAGTGATTTCAGCCGGCCCCACAACCTCTGCGAGAATGAATCCCAGCACTCCTGAAATCCTGAAATCCGTTGAATGTATTGCAATAGTGGGCAAGGGTGGTATGAATGAAGAGGTCTGCAACGCTCTGAGAGGAAAGGGAATATATCTTGCGTATCCGGGTGGAGCAGGGGCACTGGCGGCCAAGGCAATAAAGAGAGTCAAAGCAGTTTACTGGGAAGACTTGGGCATGCCTGAAGCTGTGTGGGTTCTTGAGGTTGAAAATTTTGGGCCATGTATCGTCGCCATTGATTCCCATGGCAGAAATCTGTACAGGGAAGTGGAGACAAAAGTAGAAGCAAATTACAGATACCTGCGCTCAACAGCGTAAAAGGATTTCACTTTCCTGAAGCTGTGTGGGTTCTCCCACGCCTGAATATTACCGGCAATCAAACAGATGAACAGAAATAAAATGTTACATTCTTATCCCCCTATATAATTTATATCCTTATCTCTGCCCACTTATCGGGGTTCTCATAAACCCTAACTCTCACTATGTTTATACCATCTGGAAGCACTTTTTTAACCCTTTCGAAAATAGCTATGCAGAGGTTCTCGCACGTTGGATTTTCAATAAACTCATTAAGGACGTTGTGATCGTAGTCCTTAACTATCTTTCCAACAATTTCTTTGAGTTCAGCAAAATCCATGACCATCCCGTTTTTTAGCCCTCCGCTGACAACCACTTCTACCCTGTACGTGTGTCCGTGCATCTTTCCGCATTTTTCATGGTTAGGAAGGTAGTGAGCAGCATCAAAGCACTCGCTTACTCCTATCTCCATAACAACACCTCCAGCTATCACAACACCCCCAGATACTTGTGAACTTGAGGAATTATTCTTGTATCTCTGATATCCACCAGCTCTTTCTGGAGTTTTATCACTGCATCGAGTCTCCCTACACCAAACACTGGCTGAAGGACGAAGCAGCAGACGTAATCTTTTATGCTCTCTGCACTGTTTATAACTTCTCCGCTGTCAAACTTCTCGGGAAGAACGAACTTGCAGAATGTCAGCCTATTCCTTTTGTTTTTCAACACTCTGAAGCACTTCACAGTATTCTCGAAAAGCTCTTCATAACTCTCTTCCACCAGCAAAGCCTCTCTCACTTTAAAGTCCCCTGCAACAAAGTCCACGTGCCTGAGCTTCTTTGCTTCTTCGGGCAGGCTCATGTTGGTTTCAAGGTAGAACGGTCTGATTTCTGGCAGTTCCGCAATAAAATCTGCGTAAAGCAAAGGCTCACCACCTGTAAAGCATATCGAGTGAACCTTTGCGTTGAAGAAGGATGCAACATATTCCCCGCTCACGGGATTTCTAACTGTTTCCCCAGTAACATGGTTGATGCAGTTTTCAGCAACACCCGTTGGTGTATCGCAGTAAACACAGCTCAGATTACATCTCGCAAATCTCACAAACAGCTGTCTTATACCGATAAGGATGCCCTCTCCCTGTATTGACTCAAAGATTTCTCTTACCTCAGCTTGAACGCTCTCTGCCTTCGAACACATGATTCACACTTCCCGCAAGGCTCATCGTAGCTGTAGTAGCAGCTCCACGTGAGCTCAAATGGGAAACCCATTATCTTCCCTAACTTTACAATTTCCGCCTTGTTCAGCTCTATAAGTGGCGCATATACTTTTATGCCGTTGACGATTTCCAGCGCTTTATTCATTGCGCTAACGAACTTCTTTGTGTTGTCCGGGAATGTCTCTGCTTCCTCGCTGTTGAATCCCACCACAACAGCATCGCCCTTCATCGCTTCAGCGAAAGCAGCAGCAATCGATATGAAAATCATGTTCCTGTTTGGAATCCATACAGCCTTTGCTGTCTCCTCTGCAATGCTTTCAAGGACTTTCTCACTGACTTCTGGTATTTCGCCAGTTGTCAGCCCTCCTCCAAGCTCTCCAAGCCACGGGAGTTCTATGACTCTGTGTGGGATTCCGTAATGGTTGCAGAGCTTTCCTGAATATTCTATCTCCTTTTTTGCAGCCATCTGGCCATAGTTGAAAGTTATCGCTAACTCCACCTTACCTTCCTGCATCGCCTTTGCCATCGCAACACCGGAATCCATACCACCGCTAAGCACGGCAACGAACCTCATTAACGAACTCATTGAACCACCTACTTTTTTATACCACGCCTGACTTTGAATCATGCTTTACATAATTTTCCTCACTGCCCGCTGCAACCTAAGATGTAAGTACTGTGGGGGGAGTATTGATAAGTCGGTAATGCCTCCTGAGCTGACTTACTCACTCCAGCAGCTTCGCAGTTTCATTGAAAGCGATCCAGAGCCTTCAATAGCGTTCTATGGTGGAGAACCCCTGCTCAGACTTGACCTGATGGAGAAGATCATGGATAGCATAAACGCAGAGCACTACATTCTGCAAACCAACGGACTTTTGCTTGACAGGGTTAAACCTAAATACCTGGAAAGGCTTTCAACTGTTCTCGTGTCTATAGATGGCATCAAAGAGGTTACGGACTTCTACAAGGGTGAAGTTTACGACAGGGTGATGAGAAACGTTAAGGCTGTGAGGAAGCATTGCAGGGAGATTATAGCCAGAATGGTCGCATGCGAGAAGACGGACATCTTCAGAGATGTTGCACACTTGCTCCAGCATTTTGACTATGTTCACTGGCAGCTAAACGCTGTGTGGAGTCCTCCCGAACTCTGGAGCAATTTTCCCGCATGGATTGAGCACTACAATAAGGGAGTATCAAGGCTTGCCGATTTCTGGATGAGGAGGATGAAAGAGGGGAGGGTGGAGGGCATAGTTCCCTTCTTGGGAGTTCTCAAGGCAATGATGTTTGAACCAAACACATCTCCTCCGTGTGGAGCTGGCATCAACGCTTTCGCAATAACGACCGATGGCAGGGTTGTTGCCTGCCCGGTCTGTGCAGATTTTGAATGGAACGTTCTGGGTACAATCGAAGATCTTGCGGATCTTCGCAGAGTGGAAATCAATGAACCATGTAGAAGCTGCGAGCTGAGAAGCATATGTGGCGGCAGGTGTCTCTTCTTCAACAGAGAGAGGCTGTGGGGTGAAGAGGGCTTCAACCTTATCTGTTCTGCAGCAAAACACCTTATAAATGAGATAGCAAGGCTCAAACCTGAAATAGAAGAGCTGGTTGAAAACGGGGTGGTTGAGAAAGAAATGCTGTGCTATCCGAGGTACAACAATACAACGGAGATAATTCCTTAGCTTCTTGGCTATCCTCAATCAGGATATTCTCTGGCCACGCCCACTACAGCTCTCAGCGTGGTGATTCCCGTGTGATATGGAACTTCACCATCTGGTGAGAATACGAAGTTTCCAGCTTTAATTCCCTCTTCAATACACTTTCTTGCCTCCTCCTCCGCTCTTTCCTCACTCCAGTTTTCCATCCTTTTTGCACTCACATTTCCGATTAGCCTGAGCTTGCAGTTTTTTCTGACTTCAAGTATACTTTCCTGACTGCTCACAAGCACCGCACCAAATCCCGCCTTCTCCAGCTCTTTCACTCTCTCCAAAACATTTCCATTAGCGTAGCACACGTTTCTGTCTGCGAACTCCCATGGGACGCTGTTACTGTCATCGTAAAGAACAACCATGTTAGCTCCCTCCTCAAACTGCCTCTCAATCCATTCGTGGCAGAATGGTGCAAGTCTCTTTTCGAGCCTCTTCTTCGCTTCTCCCTTGAGAGTTGAGAGTGCGGAAGCAAGTTTCGATGGAGAAAGGCACGCCCCAACGACAAAACCTTCATCGGATAGCATTGATATTGCCATGAGCATTGCAGAGGCAAACTTTCCTTCCTCTTTGACTTCGAGCACATCTATGTCTTCCTCACTCATGACTGCTGGCCTGGAAAGAAAGAACTCCATCTCTACCTGCGGTACGGCGGCATAGAAGCAATCGTGCCCGAGCATCTGCTTTAATAACTTCTGTCCGGTGTATATATTGAGACCTGATGAAAAATAATATTCCGTTCCCATACCAAGCGCTTTAGCTCCATGATATGGTGCGAAAACGTAAACCCCCACACAAGCGAAGTCTGCTGTCTGCTAATAAATTTTAGGGCTGAAAAATAATTAGTCCCATTATTTCCTGCATATCTCGATAAAATTGAGGTAAAGGTCAGTGCCTTTCTCAGTATGGTATACCTCCGGATGCCACTGCACACCGTAAATCGCTTTTTCTTTATGTCTCATCGCCTCTACTTTGCAGACCTCTGACTCTGCGAGAAGCTTGAATGTTTCGGGCAACTTTTTAACCTCGTCAGCATGACTCGCCCATACCTTCAATTCCTTTGGCAGATCCTTGAATATTTCATCTTCTTCCACTATTCTTACTATAACTTCAGCATATCCACCAACCGAGCCTTTTCCAACCTCTCCTCCGAAGATCTTTGCGAGAAGCTGATGGCCGAGACAGACTCCAAGAATTGGAACATCAAGCTCTCTGACGTAAAGCTCGCAGTTTCCCGTTCTGTCCAAGCTTGGGCCTCCTCCCAGCACAATCCCGTCTGCATCTTTGAGGTCTTCAACGGGTGTGGTATTCTCCACCAGCTTTGACTCAACGCCCAGATCACGGAGGGTTCTGTGTATGAGGTGGTTGTACTGCCCGTAGTTGTAAACCACATATATCTTCATTGTCTGCCCGTCGTTGGAAGGAGATATTAACCTTTGCCTTTCAGCCTTTCAGTCTTTACAGCCAAAAGCAATCAAGAAGAGAGTGTTTCTTCTGCTTTCCTGTTCACTTACTCTCAGTAACCCACGCTCTGTCTCATTTCTACCTGCTCGCTATCGAATTTCTCGGCCTCTATTGCTGGTAAAAGTATGTAATCTGATTCTTTAATGTATGTTTTTACAAATTCTATAAGTGCAGATTCACTTTCAGTTTTTAAAATGATTACACTCTCAGGTCTGCCCGCAGTCACGAAGTGGTGCTCTATTTCCACATCTCCCGGTTGAACTGTGAAGTACTGCCTCCTATCAACCAGCAGCACAAACCTCATCCAAGACCTCCTAATTCTCTGGCCTCCCTACACCCCTTGTGTTATCTGTTTTATATAGATTGTGCTGCTGAACTGTTGAGATGCACTGGAGTTCCTGAGTTTGAAGAGCCACGGGCGGACATTAGCATCTAAGTTTCAAAGCCCAATCTCCATTTCCAAGACCTGAAGTAAAGTATATATTTGTTTTGAGCACTCTTATACAGTGAAGCTGCACGCAAACGGGAGTGTCGTGGGTGTAAGACCGTACAGGCACGGCAGAGGGCTGGAGGTGGCTGAGGATTTCATCCGGCTTTCCACAGGGGTGTTCACTCCTTCGAGCTGTGGAGTTCCGGAAAGGTAAAGCTTTTCGTTTGCTCCAGCGAACCCGAGGTTGAGCTGAGGAAGAAGATCGCCTCTTTCTACCCTGCAGCCGAGCTGTATTCGCCGGAGTATTCTCCAGAGAGTTTTCCTGCAACAGAGTGCGTCTGTGCTGCCGTAGTACATCTCAAAAAACCGCTCCACCCGATAAGGACTGACTTCGTTAAGGACCCCCTGAACGCGCTCGTCGCGTGCATGACCGGGCATGAAGCTGTTTACCAGGTGATGTTCACTCCAGCCCCACGAAAGTACACGAAGAAGCTGCTTGCAGCCTCCAGAGGTTATCAGGCCGGGAGGGTGGAGGGATGGATAAATCCGAGGATAGTTCCCCCAGGAAAGGCAGAACACGATATGGCGAGGGCTTTTGCAGAGAAGGCAAAATCGCCGTGCTACCTGGTTGAGGTGCGGATCTGTGCGTTTGGCGAGGGTTGTGAAAAAGTTGTTGAAAGCCTCGGAAGTTTCTTCGAGCTCTTCAGGACGACAGAAGGACAGGGTTTCGAGGTGAAGGTTGCCAGAAGAGACAGGAGAAAGCAAGACCTGTTCGAAAAAATTACGGGAAGGAAACTGATAATTCCCTTGTTCGGAAAGAAAAGTGTGCTCTCTGCTGGAGAACTTGCGCTGCTAGCTCATCTGCCCGGGGAGGAAGTAACGGGAGACATGGAGTGGACGTTCGAGAGGAAGGACATATCACCTCCGGCTGACGGTTTCCATGTCGAGTAGCTTTCAATCCTGCATCACTCTTTAAGCATCAGTCTTTAAAAAGGAGAATGCGAGAATCCTTTGCTGTGTTTTTGAATTTTGGAGATTCTCGTGAAGTGCCCTCTGGTATTTGGTTAAGCTGCTGGGAAACAGCTGGTAACCCCATCTCACCTGGCTATCGACCTCCAAGCATGAGTTGCCGGATTATTTCGAGCTGCTTCATACCTTTTTAGGATTTTCACTCGCCGCTAATCCCCGCGACTTCAGTTAGCAAACAGCTTTGGACATGTGCCCTCTTATATCTGCCAAGCTGGAGAACTATTATTCTCAACATCATTCAAAGGTGTATCTTTTTGCTGTTAGGTATTAAAGGCCAAAATGAAGATGCACTCTGCAACCATGAGCGCAGAGGGGTAAAGCATCTCTCAAAACTCAAGTAGCACAAAGACCTCGAAATTATTAAATTTTCCAGTAAGTATGTATAGAATAAAGTCAAAAAATACCCACCTTGGTGAGATTCAAGGACGCAATATAATCAGCGAACAGAGATTTCGTTCCTTTGCCGAACACGACATCTTTATTTGTTTCCGCTTGAAGTAAATTTGTTCCTCCTTAGTACTGTATAGGCTTGTAGGAAGTGATGGAGTGTTAGAACGAATGAAGAAGCCTAGAATCGGTGTCTATGTTTGTCACTGTGGTGAGAACATTGCCGGAGCGGTAGATGTCAAGAAAGTAAGAGAATTTGCAGAAAAACTTCCCGATGTTGTGGTCGCGAGGGATTATTTATTCATGTGCTCAGACCCGGGTCAAGAGTTGATAAAAAAGGACATCAGAGATGGTTTGGTGGACAGGGTTGTCGTGGCATCCTGCACACCTAAAACCCATGAACCAATTTTTAGGAGAGCATGCGAGGCAGAAGGATTAAACAAGTATTATCTCGAGATGGCAAATATAAGGGATCAATGCTCATGGCCACACTGGCATGAGAAAGAAAAAGCCACAGAAAAAGCCAAGCAGTTGGTGGCATCTGCTGTGGCAAAAGCAAGATTGCTCAAGCCTCTGGAAGACATGTTTGTTGAACTCAATCAAGATGTTCTCGTCATAGGTGGAGGGATAGCAGGAATATTTGCTGCATTGGATATTGGAAATGCAGGTTACAGGGTTTATCTCGTGGAGAAAAATCCATCGATTGGGGGAAATATGGCCAAGCTGGATAAAACGTTTCCCACGAACGATTGTTCCTCCTGCATCCTGACTCCCCTCATGGTGGATGTGGCAAATCATCCAAACATCGAGCTACTCACATATTCAGAGGTTGAATCAGTTGAGGGGACAGTTGGAAAATTCAGAGTGAAGGTTAGAAAGAAACAGACCTGGGTCGACTGGGAAAAATGCACGGGATGCGGAGCTTGCTTAGATGCATGCCCTCCAAAAGCTATGGTTCCAAACGAGTTCAATGAGGGGTTGGATACAAGAGGGGCAATATATATCCCGTTTCCACAGGCTGTTCCCAGAAAGGCGGTCATCGATATTGATGCGTGCATAAAATGCGGAGGTAGAGAGTTCGGAGAAGCTCCGAGAATTACCAGAGACGGAAAGGAGATCCTTGCTCCCTGCGAGAAGGCATGTCCAACTGGAGCATGTTCGAGAACAGAACCCAAGAATCCAGAAGGGGAGGTTGTGGAGCTTGAGGTTGGTGCTATAATTGTTGCGACGGGATACAGGGTAATGGAGAAGACCCATTTCAAGGAACTTGCAGCACACTCCCCCAACGTGATAACAGCACTCCAAATGGAGAGACTCATATCTGCAACAGGACCAACGGAAGGAAAGTTGATCATACCTGCAGATATACCAAAATACAAAGCCTGGAAGAAGAAGGGGAGGGGTGAAGACATCGAGCTGAGATCCCCAGAGGTTATAACTTTCATATCCTGCGTGGGCTCAAGGAGCAGAAAATACCATACTTACTGTTCAAGAGTCTGTTGTATGTACATGTTAAAGCAGGCGATGCAGCTTAAAGAGAGCTATCCCGATCTGGAGATATACATTTCCTTCATAGATGTTAGAGCTGCGGGGAAGGATTTTGATGAATACTATATGCGCTGCAAGGAGCTTGGAGTCAAAATTATTAGGGGCAGGGCAGGGGGGATTCAGGAATTACCCGACGGAAGGCTGCTGGTAAGAAGTTACGACTCAGATATCGGAAAACCTGTTGAAATAGTCTCCGATTTGGTGGTACTAGCAACAGCAATTGAGCCCTCATCCAGCGAGCTGGCGAGAAAGCTCGGGATAAGTCTAGGCGTCGAAGGATTTCTCAGAGAAAAGCACACAAAGTTGTATCCGGTAGATACGCTGAGAGAAGGCATATTCATTTGCGGCTGTGCCCAAGGCCCGAAGGATATTCCTGACTCTGTAGCCCAGGCGAAAGCGGCGGCCTCTTCCGCAATGGCTCTACTATCTAAAGGTAAAATGAGGGTCGAACCACTGATTGCGGAGGTTGACATGGAAAAATGCAGCGGATGCGGAATCTGCGCTCCGTTGTGTCCGTACAAGGCGATAACAATTGAACACGATGGTAAAAGAAGGGCCGAAATAAATGCAACGCTATGTAAGGGATGTGGCGTGTGTGCTGCTGAATGCCCGAGCAAAGCAATAGACCTACATGGCTTCACCTTCGAGCAGATTCTATCCCAGATTGAGGTATTTGCGGAGTTCGAGGAGGCTTGATTCTGTGGAGGAGCATGTTCCGGCGGTTATAAACTTAACCTACTTATGGAAGAAAGAAAGAGAAGAACTTGGGGAAAAAGTTATCGAAACAATCAAAGGTTTTGGGGCGGAGGGTATAGAATATTGCATGCAGTGTGGTGCATGTTCGTCCATCTGTCCTCTCGCCACGACTGGATTCGAGTGGTACAACAGAAGGCTGATAAAAGCGATAGATTTTGGAATCAGAGATGAACTCTTTGATGATGTAACGCCTTGGGCGTGTGTGGCGTGCAACAGATGTGTTGAGGTCTGCCCAAGGAACGTGAATCCGTTTGAGGTTATGTTTGCGATGAGAAGACTGATGATTGAGGAGCTCGCAGTTCCAATGACAGCAGTTCAAGCACTAAAATCATTATATGATCATGGTCATGCAGTCTATACAACCGGCAGAGAAGCGAGAAAGAAAGTGGGATTGCCTGAGAAACCTCCAACGACCGACTCTGACGAGAAAGCACTTGAGGAGCTGAGAGTTTTGCTTAGAAACACAAAACTGCCCGAACTCGGGTTGTTCCCGATGAGCTAAAAGGTTATTAATATAGGTGGTTTTGATGAAATACGGTTTGTTTTTAGGCTGCAACATATCATTCAACAGGCCAGATGTCGAGGCTGCAATTAGAAGCGTGTCCCCTCTTTTGGGTGTAGAGCTAGATGATTTAAATGGTCAGTCATGCTGCCCGACTTGGGGGACTGTGCCATCCGTAGATACCATTGCATGGTGCGCTGTTGGAGCGAGGAATTTGGCGTTAGGTGAAGAGAAGGGAATCGATCTGGTTACCGCATGCAACACGTGCTACAGCAGCCTCAGTGAAGCGAGATATAAGATGCTGAACGATGCAGAGACGATGCGAGAGGTCAATGAAATTTTGAAAAAAATAGGCAAGGAATACAAAGGTAAATCGAAGTGCAGACATGTTGCATGGGTTCTTTACCGGGATGTCGGATTAGATCGAATAAAGAAGGCAGCAAAATACGAGCTGGATGATATTGTAATAGCTGTTCAGCCGGGATGTCACTTTCTATGGCCATCCAAAGTACTCCCGGACAGGGAGGAGGATCCTTTCAACCCTGTAGTCCTAAGAGAGCTTTGTAAAGTATTGGGCGCAGATGTGCGGCCTTACACGAGGATGATTGACTGCTGTGGTGCAGGTGCTTTAAAAAGCACCAACCAAGAGAAGTCGTACAAGCTTGCAAAGATGAAGCTCGAATGTATCAGGAAGGAAACTGATGCAGACCTTATAGTAACAACCTGTTCTTCCTGCCTAATCCAGCTCGATGAGGCACAGGAAATGCTCAGGAAGAGGGGGGAAATCGATTTTTCCATTCCGGTTCTGCATTACGTTCAATTGCTTGCTTTGTGCATGGGTTTCGATCCCGAGAGGGTTGCTGGAATTTGCGTCACTCCAAGAGATGAGATAATCAGCAAAATTGTGGAGAGTGGTAGGAAATGATGAAAAAAGAGTTCGAGCCGCAGATAATTGTATTCTGCTGCAACTGGTGCTCTTATGGGGCTGCAGACTTGGCAGGCTCCCTCCGAATGAGTTATCCCCCAAATGTAAAGATAATAAGGGTGCCATGCTCGGGTCGTGTTGACCCCCTTCTCATCCTGACAGCCCTTGAACTGGGGATAGACGGAGTTCTGGTAACTGGATGCCGGAAGGGTGAGTGTCACTATGTGGATGGCAATTACAGGGCAGAAGAGAGAGTTAATTTCTTAAAGATGCTTATCGAAAACTTAGAACTCGAGCCTGATAGGTTGGAGATTCATTTCATGTCTGCATCAGAGCCGGATGTATTTGCCGAATCTGCAGCGGCCTTTACTGAAACCATAAGAAAGCTGGGGCCCAATCCTCTTAGAGGAAGACTGAAAAAGGCCAGAAAAGCCGGTGTGGACAAGAAAAGGAAGATGCTCGCAGAGATGGCCAGAACTGTTGCAAAGATCCGGCGGATTGAGCCACTGAATCTGGGCGAAATTGAGGCCATTGAGGAGTTCGCAGAGGTGTACGTCGATCCTGATAGATGTGATGGTTGCGGGGCTTGTGGGATTGTATGCGATTACAACGCCATAGAATTCACTCAGCTTGATGGGAGGAAAATGCTCGAATACAAGCCCGAAGAGTGCGTGCTCTGCGGGGTTTGCATAGATAGCTGTCCCAACAAAGCCATGGCGATTAAGAACAGATTGAGTCTGGGATCGGTTGTCTCTGGAGAGGCGATTACACAGACGACTCTGCAGATGAGGAAGTGCAGGCTGTGCGGAAAATACTTCATCCCGGACAGGCTTGCAGAATCACTGATGGAGAAGACAAAGGTTACGGAAGCTTTGGATTATTGCCCGAATTGCAGAGTATACTTGAGTGCTAAAAAACTCATAGGAGTGTTTGAGAAAAAACTTAAAAATTGAAAACTATGGATTATATAAACCAAATATTAGATTGCCATAAGTATTTTAAGCAAAGTGTTGAGTTCAATACCATGCAAGAAGCTGAGTACTCCGAACTGATTAGAGAATGGAGAGGAGTGTATAAATCAGAACTGAGAGACCGCAAGCAGCTGCGGAAAAAAGTTTGCAATACAGAATGGGATCCTGAAAGTTACTTCAATGTTAGGAGGCCATCATTCGTCAAAATATCTCCAGACGATCACAAGTATGTCCGAACTTTCAGGATGGTCTCCTACGGTATGTTGCATTATAGCCCCTCTCTCAGGACGCTAATCCTCAGAAATGCCGGATATGATCTTGCCCATAGACTGGTGGAGAAAAAGGAAATAAAAGATGTCGATGATCTGCCTGTAGTTTTTCTAAATCAGAAAATTGGACTCTTAGATATAGTCAATGAGTCATTCAACAAAATGGAGATCAACCTCTACGAATGTATAAGCTGCTATAACGCTCCACCGATTGGAAGAACTTTGTGTGATTTTGAGGCGGGAATTATTCAGGGTGCCTTAGAGACCCTTATTGGAGCGAATGTGACTAAGGAGATATATTGTTTCGGCCTGGGAAATTCGTTCTGCGGGTTTGAGGTTGCATTCGAATAACAACATGCCGCTGCTTGTAGTTCAACCCTCCAGCAAATGCGATGGTGGTTGTTCCTCTTGTCGCTGGAATTTTGGACCAAGAAATGAAAAAGAGGGTTTACCCATTGAGGCTTTGGATAGGCTGAAAGAACTGCTTAATAACTTTAAATTTGATGAGTGCATCTTACTCTGCCCAAATCCCTTATTCCATCCTAAACTTGACATCATTATAGACCTGATCCATGAAATATGTGAGAAAACAACTATCTTCCTGCCGATCTCCATTACGAGAAATCTCCTTAATAGAAAGTCACTTGAGAAAGTTGATGTTATCTCCTTGCTCATCCCCTCTTACGATAGTGCAAAAGTAAACATTCAACTGGTGAAAACCCTAGTTTCTCAGGGCTTGGAGGATATTGAGGCATACGTCCTCTTAGATTCAAATCGTGGCTCTGCTGAGGTTCTTTCCACCATCGATTTGTGTAAAAGATACGGATTGAAAATAACTGTCGGACCTATGTTTTATGATCCACCACGTACTAGTAAATTCATAGAGTATCTGGAAAAAAGGGAAGATGCCGAAATCGGGCTACGCTATGGTAAAAAGTACCTTTACAACGCAATCAAAGTATTTCTAAAAGATTATCCTGTAACAGTCCTAACATCAAACGGAATTGAGGACTGCAGAACACTTTACATTGACCCTTATGGATACTTCTCTAAGTGTCCAACATACGGAAAGAAGGTTCATTTTCAGAACCTCACTTCCGATGCACTTCGGAAAATGGTGTTCTCTCGGTGTCCGGTAGATAATTCCGTGATGCTGTCACCCCGCATACACATATCCCTTGTTGCAAAGAATGGTGTTGAGATACCGAGCGATGTTCTCGAGCTACTTGAATTGGTGTTTTGGCTTAAATCATTCAGGGGGGCGTGTAGAGCCATGGGCGTTCCCCCATCAACATTCTGGGAGAAAATCAAAACACTTGAGAAAGAACTGGGGACAACCTTGCTGATATCTGTGAGAGGGGGAAGGAAAAGGGGCAAAACTGCACTAACAGAATTCGCTCAAAAACTTTTAAATGAGTACGCCAATGCCAAAAAGAATATTTTAACGGCTTTTTATAAGTAAGACTGCTTTTGTTCTTTTACCGAACACGAAGTCTTTATTTTGTTCCTAAATAGAGTTTTCCTGAGGGGTATCATGCCGAGTAAGAACATTGTTTATGTTCACCCGGAAAAATGCACCGGGTGCAGATCATGTGAGATGGCCTGCGCAGTTGCGCACTCAAAAAGCAAAAATCTTTACGAGGCAATATTCGAAAAGCCAACACCAAAACCGAGGTTAAAAGTCGTTGCTGTAGATTTCTTCAATGTTCCAATGAGATGCCAGCACTGCGATGAGGCTCCGTGTTTGGATGCATGTCCCACAGGAGCGATCTCAAAAACGGAGGAGGGTTTTGTACTTCTCAATCAAAATAGTTGCATTGGCTGTCTGATGTGCGTTATGGTGTGTCCATTCGGGCACCCGAGATACGAGCCAGAGTACAGATCTGTCCTCAAGTGCGGTTTTTGTGTAGAGAGAGTTAGGGAGGGAAAAGAGCCGGCATGTGTTGAGGCGTGCCCAACTGGTGCATTGGAGTACGGGCCACAAGAAGAGATCTTGGATGAAATTAAGAGGGACAAAGCAGAGAAGTTTATATCGGGAATGAAGGTGAAAGGGTTGGTTTACACAACACCCGTTCCTGAAAAAGAAAAAAGTTTACTCACGGAGTTGAAGAAATCCTATTCAGAAATTGGATGGTATTAGATTGGGGGTGGGGTGATATATATGGTGGGAGAATATCCAGGTTATATTAAGCATAAGCTTCCGGCAAAGCAAATGACCGTAACTAAAGGTGTTGCAGAGTTGATTGAAAAAGCTGAAGATGACGAAGTTGAACTGGCGTGGCACAGGTTCATAAAGCAACAACCTCAGTGCGCATTTGGGCAGCTGGGGGTGTGTTGCAGAAACTGTAACATGGGGCCGTGCAGAATCGATCCTTTTGGTTCGGGTGCGACAAGGGGCACATGCGGGGCTACCGCCGATACGATAGTGGCAAGGAACCTTCTAAGAATGATTGCTGCTGGCGCAGCCGCACACAGCGATCATGCAAGGGACGTTGTACATGTATTTGAAGGGACGGCCAAAGGTAAATTCAAAGATTATAAGCTCTCCGATACTGAGAAACTAAAGATAGTGGCCAAAGCCTTGGGTATAGAAATTGAGGGGAGGGGAACTGGTGAAATAGGAGTTGAAGTCGCCGAGGTACTGAAGAAGGACTTTGGTAAGGTAGATGAGGAGCCTATGGAGCTTGTAAAGGCACTGGCGCCAAAGAGAAGAACGGAAATTTGGAGAGAGTCAGGAGTTTTGCCGAGAGCGGCTGACAGAGAGATCTGCGAATGCATGCATAGGACCCATGTCGGTGTGGATGCAGACGCTGCAAGTCTACTTCTACACGGGATCAGAACCTCTATATCCGATGGATGGGGAGGATCGATGGCGGCAACCTTGCTTAGCGATATACTCTTTGGTACACCAAGGCCAGTCAGCTCTAAAGCCAACTTGGGAGTCCTGAGAAAGGACATGGTAAATATAATAGTTCACGGACATAATCCTATTCTCTCAACGAAGATCGTAGAAATAGCGCAAAGCGAGGAAATGCAGAAACTGGCTGAAGAAAACGGTGCAAAAGGTATCAATGTAGCTGGAATGTGCTGTACGGGCAATGAAGTTCTGATGCGATTAGGTGTCCCGGTAGCCGGAAACATGTTAATGCAGGAGCTGGCGATCGTAACGGGTGCGGTGGAGGCCATAATAGTGGATTACCAGTGTATATTGCCAGCCATAGTTGATGTTGCCCAATGCTACCATACCAAAGTAATAACAACTGAACCAAAAGCCCATATACCCGGAGCGGTTCACATTGAGTTCGACCCTGAAAGGGCGGACGATACCGCCAGAAAGATCATCAGGATTGCCATTGAAAACTACAAAAACAGGATTTCCGAGAAGGTATATATCCCGGAAAATACAATGGAACTAGTTGCTGGATTCAGTGTAGAAGCTATCGTCGAGGCACTTGGCGGCTCACTCGAACCACTGATAAACGCACTAAAAGATGGGACAATAAAAGGAGTTATAGGAATTGTTGGCTGCGTGAATCCAAAAGTTAAACATAATTACACTCACACAGTCCTGGCCAGAGAACTTATTAAGAGAGATGTGCTTGTTGTTGGAACTGGATGCTGGTCAATCGCGGTAGCAATGGATGGTCTGATGACTCCGGAAGCTGCTAACCTAGCCGGTCCGGGTCTTAAGAAAGTCTGTGAGACTTTGGGTATCCCGCCATGCTTGCATATGGGCTCTTGTGTGGATTGTTCAAGAATTCTACTGGCTTTAAGTGCGCTATCAGATGCATTGGGTGTTGACATACCCGATCTACCTGCTGCAGGCTCTGCACCAGAATGGATGAGTGAGAAAGCAGTATCCATCGGTACCTACTTTGTTGCCAGCGGAGTGTTTACTCACCTCGGAACCGTTCCGCCAGTACTCGGAAGTCAAAAAGTTACAAAGATACTCACAGAAGATGCAGAAAAGATTGTAGGTGGTAAATTCTATGTTGAACCGGATCCTGTGAAAGCCGCAGAGACGATTTATGGCGTTATAATGGAGAAAAGAAAGAAACTGGGACTTCCAGTATAATCAACTTTCATTTTTTAAAAGGCGTGACCTTCATGAGGGTGCTGGTAGCTGGAAAAGGGGGCGTAGGGAAAACAACGATTTCTGCTCTTCTATGTTTCATACTCTCTGAAAAAGGCTACAACGTTCTGGCATTGGATACAGACTCCGTACCAAATCTTGCTCAGAGTCTGGGAGTTCCTTACGAGGAGGCATTAGAGATAGTACCTCTCTCAAGAAATGAAGAGCTGGCAGAGAAGAGAACTGGTGCAAAACCCGGTAAAGGATGGGGTGTTCTTTTCTCGTTAACTCCCAAAGTCGATGATTTAGCAGAAAGGTATGGTATACGAATAAGAGATAATCTGAGGCTTGTGGTGGTAGGTAGCATCGAGCAAAGTAAGGAAGGCTGTCTGTGCCCATCAATCGCATTAGCCAGAGCCTTTCTTTTACACACCATGATCTCAAGAAAAGAAATTGTGGTAGTTGATTGTGAGGCCGGTGCTGAGGTTTTTGGAAGGGGTCTTGCCGAAAAATTTGAAATAATGCTTTGTGTCACGGAGCCAACCTTCAAATCTCTGATGATAGCAAGAAAGTTGATAGACATGAGCAAACAATTGGATATTCCCAATGTAATCTTGGCGATCAACAAAGTAAAAGACTCGATGAGAGCATCAGTCATGTATAAAAAAGTGTTCTCTGGCAGCATACAATACAACATAATAAGATTGGATGAAAACATAACTCTGTTAGATAACGAAGGCTTAGGTTTGAATAAAATCCCAAAAACTTCGCCGGTCTATAGGGATGTAGAAAACCTTTCAAAGAAACTTATATCAATCAAAAAACGATCAAAGTAGGTTTACAAGGGTTGTATCAAGATGACCACCTCCAATAATTATAAAACGCTATAAGCTTCCTTTTCTTCTTTTCTGGTAGCATTATCACCTTCTTCAGCCTGTGATAGTAAATTCTTCCAGACTTGTTGTAGAGAAAATGTTGAAAGCTGCTTTGCCATTGATAAGCAGGTAGTTGGCTTGCGCTGAGTTTAATAAACTTAAAAATTAGGATTTACACTCGCCGCTGATCCCCGCAATCCCAGCAGGATACAGCGGCGAAAATAATATACGTGGAAACCATCCGTAATTTAACGGTCAAAAAAGAACACTGGATTTCTGCAAGAGGATGTGTGTACAACGTTAATTATCACTTTGTAAGGTCAACAAAATATCGGAAACCTGTATTGACGGGAGAAGTTGCAGAATACTTGAAGCAACTTCACGAGGAGATAGCTGAAGAAAGAGGGATAGTCCTGCACAGCCAGGAGGTTATGCCCGATCACGTTCACCTTTTTGTTAGCTCATCCCAAGTGGTCACCTGCTCAACTCGTCAAGATATTCAAGGGTATAACTGCGAAATTCCTGTTCGAAAAATTCCCGTGGCTGAAGCACCAGCTCTACAGGGGGCATTTGTGGAATCCCTCTTACTACGTTGGGATTGCCGGTGATGTGACGAGGAATGTGCTTGCCTTAGTCTGGGGCCTTATTGAGATTTCTGTCTTCCTGTAAACTTCTCTAAGGAACCCGACACCTAAGCTTTTGACATCTTGGTAAGTTGAAACAATGTGCCCTCGTCGCCAACCCGTGAAACCACGACTTTAGTCGTGGAGAGTGTCAAATGGTCACTTGAAAGGTTGACCTTTTCTGATGACAATTCTCCCGTCCGGAAGCGTTGCCACGTATTCCCACCCTGATTCAAGGTACGAATCGATCTCTTCTGGCCTGACAACTTTCTGTCTCGGTTCCACGATCTCTTCGACTTTCACCTTTGTCTCGAGGAACATTTCTGCCGCCTGCTCGTACTTGAGCCTCATGTCCTCGATTAGCGTTTCGGGCAACCTGTTCTTATTCGTAGTGTACTGGTGCTCTATGTCTCCCTTGTGCCCCATCCAGAACACTCTGTAATCCTCCGGGATAATCCTGGAGGCTTCAGCCATCAGCATGTACGTGTCGAAGTAGTGTCTGAAGACGTAGGGTCTCCACGTGAAACCGGCAATTTCGATTGCGTTTTTGATCGTGCTGCTCACGCTCTTTGTCGTGAGGAATCCACCACCTCTCCGCGGGATAACTGGTGATGCCGGTGTAAGCTTTTCTCCACGCCGCAGTCTCGCATTGAGGTAGTCTACAAGGTATTCACAACCCTCTTCGCACAGAAACGTGAAGTACTGGTGTCTCGCCTTGCTGAGTGGAGAACGAACGATCACCATGGCGGGAGTGCTGGTAATCTCGACCCTGGGCCCGAGCACGAGTTCAGGGATGTCTCCGATTCTCAGCCCATCCGTTCCTCTGTAGTTTCCGAGGACCTCCAGCCTCACGCCAGAAAAAGCCACGAGAGATATCGCCACTCTCACTCTCACGTCAGCAACCATCAAAGCTCGTCGCAACTCGTCCTTGCTCGGCACTTTTTCTACTTCAGACACTTTTGTCCTGTGAATGCCCTCTATCTTGACGTAGACGTTGAACTGTTGTCCGTGGAACCTGAACCAGTTTTTAAGTGCTTTAACGTATGAGCTGGCGTATGTGCCAGACTTGCCCTCCAGGTTGGTGACGTAATCGAGCACAATTTTCCTGAGCTCTTCACCATCCATCTCCAGCAGTGCTTCTGGCTCGGTGCCCGTATCTGTGCAGAACTTTACAAGTCTTCTCAAGTAGAGGTCAGCCGTAGAAGGGGATCCCCTCTCCAGGTTCTTGTACCATCTGTAGATGTTCTCGTTTCTGTTCTCGTTTCCGGGGAGGTCTCTGTAGTTATAGTTGACAGCCTTCTTCGACATACTCGAACTCCACCACATATTTTCTCAACAACTCCTTGACGGATTCTCCCATCTCGTAAATCTCCCTATCGAGCAGCGACACCGACTGGAAAAACATCCTCGCAGCGATGCCCCCACCGTCCGTAAGCGAGGCGAGCGTGGCATTCCTGAGGTAAGCTTCCTGCTTCCTTGCAATGCTGGTGAGCATGTCGACGGCCGTGTACTTGTAAAAGTCCGGGCAGTCGTATCCTCTCATACTGCTGACGCAGCGTCCTGTCCTAAGATTCGTGTGAATGCAGTTCTCGCAGCCTGAAATCCAGGAATCTCTGATCCAGACGTAATCTGCAGGATCGAAATCCACGGCTTTCCAGACTTCGTAAACAGTCACGGGACTCCTGGGCAGGATGATGCACCTGCTGAACTTGGCCTGTATTTCAGCAAGCATTTTCAGATCTTCGACGCGAGTGAGGGGACTCCAGTACTCGTTCCACTTTCTCAGGACGGTGAACGTGTTTTCCTCGTTAACGTCGAAGAACTGTCCGAGCTTCTTGAGCTTGCCCTTTATTCTCGAAATTTTGTACTTCTCGTACTTCTCGTCGAGCTCTCCTTTCTGCACCTCTTCCAGAACTACGACTGGTGGTGAGATAAAGTCAAGCATTTTTACCAGCCCTTCCCACAATTTTTTCCCAAATCTCCACAATTTTCTCCTCAAAATACGCTCCCAAAACGCGAAACTCGTTTTCGTCGATGTCCGGCCTGAACTTCTCGAATGTTCTCCTCACGAAACCGGGCAGGTCGGAGCGGTAATGGTAGCCGTCAGCCTTCCTCGCCCTCGTGACGAGGTCGAGCTTGACGAGCCTCGTCGGCGGGTTCTTCTCCAGCGTGTTTTCGGAGTAGTCAAGCCATGCTGCAATCCTGTCGAGAGAGTACTCGTTGGGATAACGGTCGACGAGGAACGCGAGGACTCTTCTCTCCAGAGGTTGCAGCTCTTTAATCACTCTCAGAATTCTTACAGCGTGCTTTTTCACGGGTTCGGGAGTTCTTCGAAGTCTGTGGTAGTGACTCTCTTCTCGGCCCTATTGCCTTCGGGAGTCGACTCGGCTGAAGGCCGCTCTGTAATTTGTTCTGACGTAACACCTGAACTCTGCTCCAACATAACTCCCGAACTCTGCTGGACCGGCAATTCAGCACTCCTGACGACGAGCTTCTCCACATCCATCTTCGCCGGGAACTTCAGGTAACTGAGGGTCTTCAGGATACTCTCGAGCTCGTTTATCTTCTTTTCTCTCTCTGCGAGCTTCGCTTCGAGCTCCTTTACCTTCTCCTGCAGCCTCTCTGCTTCCGACTTGCCGCTTTTCTTGGCTCTCTTTATCGCTTCTAATATCTCGTCACTCACTTTTTTAAGTTCGGGTGTTTTGACGGGTTCCAGAGTCGGTGTGTAGCCAGCGTGAAACGTTTTTCTGAGCCTGATGTGCACTCTTCTCGCTTCGCTTCCCCTCACGAGAATACAGTCCCCTGGCTTGAGTGACAAAATTGTCTGCTTTACTTCCTTCCTGGGGAGAGGTATGAGGTCGTAATAGATGTTCAGATCGTTTTCGAAGTTAACGTGGTGCAGGAACCTTATAGCAGTCTGAGTTAAAGCGTTTTTGTCGATCAGTGTTGTCCTCTGGCTCGCCATAATCACGCTCAGACCCCTCTTCCTTCCTCTCCTTGCGATGAGTGTCAGCAGCTCCTTTAGATCAGTTCTCACACCCTGCGGGATGAACTCCTGCGCCTCCTCAATTGCAACGATGTATGGCTTTCTTAGCTTCCCTGAGAGGTTCCAGAGCCTCGTGAAGAAGTTAATGAGAAACCTGTACTGCTCCTCGCTGAGAAATCCGCTGATGTCCAGAATAACTGGTACATTCCTGCTCAGACTCACCTCTGCAATTACAGCTGCGTCATCGGGAGATACCTCAATGTCCGCGTTCTCGGACTTTCCCACAACCAGTACCTCGTACTTCTCTTTCAACCCCCAGTATTCCCCCTCCACGTCAACGACTGCAAGAGGCATTCCGTGCTCGAGGAGCTCTTCCAGGATTACAGCGACGGTGTTCGTCTTTCCAGAACCTGTAATACCTATGACTGCTATGCTCTTCCCAACTATGTCTTCCAGCTTCAGGTCGAGGTCTTTACTGATACTGATGTTCAGGTGTTTCAGGTGTGTATCAGACACGGTCGATCACCAGCTCCAGCGCTTAGCCTCTCCAAAACCACATCCAAAACAGCTCTTTTGACCTCTTTAAGGATACTGCAATTTCAGCTTTACTGGCTTTGAGAGGTAGAGGAGATGTCCTTATTCTCGACGATTCTACGGATGAAGAGATAAGAAAAGGTGTAGATGAACTGGAGGAGCTGGGCGTTAAAGTTTTTAGGAGAGGAACGAGGAGAGGATACAAAGCTGGAGCAATCAACGACTTCCTAAAAGTTTATGGAAAAAATTACGACCTATTGGCGATATTTGACGCTGACCAGAGACCTGTTAATTCATTCTTTGATGAAGTCTTAGATTACTTTTCGGATGAAAAAGTTTCCTTCGTCCAAATTCCTCAGGCATATACTGAACTTGAGACAGGAGTCAGTGTAGGTTCTTACTGGCAACAGCAACCTTTTTTGAGGATAGTTATGAGGGGGAGGAAAGATTCTGCCTTCAGCTTAGGAAGTGGAACAGTTTTCAGAATCAAAGCCCTCGAAGATGTTGGAGAGTTGGATGAAAATACCGTTACGGAGGATGTAGCAACATCTGTTGACCTTCATGCAAAGGGATGGAAAAGCGTTTACGTCGATAAACCCCTGATGTGGTACGGAGAACCTCCAAAAGATCTGAGGGCTTATTTAATTCAGCAATCAAGGTGGTCGCTCGGCGGTTTTCAGCTCCTTTCAAAGCTTTTGAAATCAAATCTGAGCACTTCCGCTTTTCTGGACTACACAGCCGGATGGATGTACTGGTTCAAGGAGGGGGCGTTAACGGTGGTTGAGCTTTTAGCACCTGTTATCTTCCTGCTTCTAAACATATACTTCATAAAAATAGATGTAATTCTCTACTTATTGGCATATATTCCTTTTTTCCTCTCAACACTTATAGTCTTTGTAGTTGGTGCAAGAGAGTTTTATGGTTTAAAGGGGTTTGTTTATCATCAAACCGTAGAGCTTTTAGCTTTTCCAGCTATAACAGCGTCGTTTATAGCATGGATGTTGAAGAGGAAGAAACCCTTTGCCGTGACACCGAAAAAAAGCTGGAAAATTACCATTAAGAGTCGTTTTACCGCATCTCATCGTTTTAATCGCACTCGTAGCGTCGGTTATAAAAGGAGCTATTTACCTGCTTAAGTCTGATTACTCTCACTTCTACTATGCAGTTTTAATAAACGTTTTCTGGGCAACATATTTTGTTCCATTCTTAGCTTTTGGCATTTACATTGCCATCAAGCACTATGAAGAAATTTCAAAGGTAAAGGTGCTTGAAAGAGTGTGACAGTTTTAAGATTAAGCCTTATTCATATGTATTTATAATCTAATCTAAATAAGTTTTTTTGGGAAATTAGGATAGATGAAATAAATAAAGAAGTATAATAAAAAAATGGTGCCTATCAGGGTTCGAAAGTTGACAAATTTGGACGCCAGTTGAGGGTGAAGTTATTGCAATAGTAAGTCGAGGGATGAAATTTATGAGAAACAAAGAAAGATGAAAGAACCACGTAAAGCCAGACTGATGCATCCACCTCAACCTTTTCACCATCGAATACTGCAAGAAGGCTTCCAAGCTCAGAATATGGAACGCTCCACTATTTTCCATCGCGATGCCATCTGTATCCTTTAACACTCTTAATTTTAGCAATGTAGTCTGGATTGTACGGGAATTTGATTATGACGGCATCCTTGCCTGCCTCAACTCTCATCATTTATCATTCTACCCATCAGTCGTATTTACCACCTTCATACCCGCAAACACCGCATCTTGGCGAGTTAACGACTGGTAAAAGCATCTCATCTCCACACTCGTGCTCCCTTGGCACATTCATCGCAGAAATAGCAGTTCTCACCCTCGTCAAAACATATCGGGCAGACCCAGTTTGCCTTTTCATCGCATTTGCATCTTATATCTGGTGGTTCATTCCTTGCAAGAATCCTGACCTTTTCTTTTCTCTCTTTCCCATTCTTTCAGACACTACTTTAAGCCTCAGCTCTGTAGAAGAGCCAAAGTCGTAGATGTGGTAGAACTCCGTTCCTACACTTAGAACTTTGTTCAGCTTGTAATGCATACCTCTTTCACCCTCAGGCATGGAATGATAGCTAACGCCATCGATCTCGAAAGCACTCAAATGCCCGCAGCACTCAAGCCATATATCCCTCAAAAACCTGTCCAGATCTTTAAGCTTTGCATCAGCCTTAATTTCAATGTGAAGCCAGTATTCTGGCCCAAAAGCATCAACCATGATATGGTAAAGCTTTGTATCTCCATCATCCTCTAAGTGCTTTTTAAGGTGCTTTGTCATTCCCGCTTTGCTGAAAGTTTTGTTGCAAATGTAGCATTTGCCCTGCATAGCAACTCCTTGCAATTTGAAAATAAATCTCTGTCGTTTTTTTTGCATTCAATCCAGCTTTCCAAATGAAGCGGACTTTAGCCTGAGAAAGTGCTAAGAAATCATCTTAGCTGTTAGCTGCAGATGATGCAAAACTATCCGGTCGAAAAAGCCCTATTTCTCTATATGTCGCTCAAAAATCTTGGAAAAAATTGGGAGGTCATTCACTTTTAAGAAACTCCAGTGCATCCTTCGCTGTAGAGTTGTTATGGACAATCATCGCAATTGCCTTTGTCATCTTCGTGGGGTTTTCAGCCTGAAAGACATTCCTTCCTATTGCAACACCTCTTGCTCCACCTTCTATTGCCATTTCGACCATTTTCAGTATGTCTTCTTCGCTCTTCATCTTCGGCCCGCCAGCAACAACAACAGGTACGGGACAGCCGGCAGTTACCCGCTTGAAGGACTCAACGCTGCCAGTAAAATTCGTTTTAACTATATCAGCACCAAGCTCTGCTCCAGCTCTTGCTGCAAGAGCAACAGCCTTTTCATCGAACTGGTTTATTCCATCTCCCCTTGGATACATCATCGCAAGGAGGGGCATACCCCACTCTTTACACGCCTTGCTCACCTCTCCAAGCTTTGCAAGCTGTTCTGCTTCTGTTTTACTACCCACATTTATGTGCACACTGACAGCATCGGCTCCGAGCTTTATCGCTTCCTCCACAGTGCAGACAAGAACCTTTTCGTTCGGGTCTGGGCTCAGAGATGTAGAGCCGCTGAGGTGTACAATAAGCCCCACGTCTCTACCATAACCTCTGTGACCGAACGGGACGATTCCCTTATGGATGACAACAGCATTTGCTCCCCCTTCCGCGACCGCGTTTATAGTCGCTGGCATGTCAACGATGCCATCTATCGGCCCCATGGACAGCCCGTGGTCCATTGGAACAATAACCGTATTTCCACTGCTCCTGTCCAGTATTCTCTCCATCCTCACCTTTTTCCCTATCTCGGTCATGCACTCACCTTGACATATTGAATCTCTGGCACTAAGTGACATTGTATCAAGTATATATGCTTTGCTGTACATTTATAATCAATGACAGGGGACATGTCCACTTAACACAAACACCACCTCAACCGGTTGTAGTAAAGCATGAACAGCTTACAGAACATATTCCAATTCCTTACGGGATTTAAACAGCTAATTGAGCAAAAGAATATCTTGATTC